>JAWAJM010000028.1:0-6840 GCA_038996625.1 Candidatus Aenigmatarchaeota archaeon | reverse complement strand
TAATGATAAATATGAAAATGTTTGAAATGAAAAAGTATTTAATAATCCTCGTAGCAATTCTAATGCTCTTAGCATTCTTTTCTATTTATCTAGCTTCGCCAACTGGCTTTATAATCTCTATATTTTCAAAATCACCAGAGATTATCAATGCAAGCGTAGAGCCAATAAAAGTTGAGCCGAGCGATTATATGATAATTAGAGCAGAGATAAAAGATGAATATGGAATTGAAAGCGTTAAAGCTGATATGGCTGGGATTGAGATTATAAATCTTTCTTTAGTTGAAGGAAACGCTACCCACGGAGTTTATCAAGCTACCTGGTTTGTTCATAGCGTAGAAGTAGGAAAAACTTATAATGCGACTATTATCGCAAGAAATGTTAAAGGAAAGGAAAGTTTTGTTAGAGTTGAATTCCATGATGACCCGATGCTTTGTTGTAGATATCAAATAAACATTTCAAACCCAGGAGCAGCAATAAGCAATTATGAGGCTGTTATAACAATCAATACATCTGGGCCGATATCTAGAAATATAATGAGACCTGATTGCGGAGATATCAGAATTACAGATAGTAGAAGCTTTGATGCAGCCCTATGGCAAAGTAATTTTTCTTACTGGATTTGGAACGATACAAATTATACGGGGCTATCTTCTTCTTGGAGAATTTTTGGATGCAACTCTACAACAACAAGAATAACAGTAAAAATTCCTTATATTCCAGCAAACTCTAATAAAACGATTTTTGTTTATTTCGGAAATCCTCAATTAAGTAGCATAAGTAATTTAATGTCTATTTTTACAGATAGCATGACTATATTGTCAGCCACCTTACCATCTGGTAGATATGGTTTATCCTGTGCTCCTTATGGAGATTCCATATATTGTTTTGGAGGTTGGAATGGTAGTTATGTAAACCAAATAGTAAGATATAACGTTACTTCTAATACAATAACAATTATGTCAGCTACTTTACCATCTGGCAGATATCATTTATCCTGTGCTCCTTACAGAGATGCCATATATTGTTTTGGAGGTTATGATGCTAGTAGTCTTTTAAACCAAATAGTAAGATATAACATTACTTCTGATACAATAACAACTATGTCTGCTACTTTACCATCTGGTAGATATGTTTTATCCTGTGCACCATATGGAGATTCTATATATTGTTTTGGAGGTCATGATGGTACGTATTTAAACCAAATAGTAAGATATAATGTAACTTCTAACAATGTAACTATTATGTCAGCTACCTTACCATATGGTAGAGAAGGTTTATCCTGTGCTCCTTATGGAGATTCCATATATTGTTTTGGAGGTTTTAATGGTAGTTATGTAAACCAAATAGTAAGATATGGAAAAATAAATAGTGGATATGAGTTAAATGTTCAGAGTTTTTCGATGGAATCATGGATAAGAATTTCTGGTGGAGGAGGAAGTTTATTAGTAACCGGCGGAAGCGGCGGAGGATTGAGAATAAAATAAATCTTTAAACTTGAGGGAATTTAAACTCGAGCGAATCTTTCTTTAAGATAAGAATATTTCTTCGAAAAATTATTTTTGAATTTGCTTTTTTGTCAAAAGCTTGAATAGAAAGAGGTCAAGAGAAAAATTTTAATTTGAAAAGCTTTTTTCTTTTTCGATTTCAAAATCCGGAAGATAGGAAAATTAAGAAAACGTAACACCAAATAAATATCATCCTTAAAACTCTATCAATCTACAATCTAAGGCTATGCACTAGAGCAAAATAAAAGAATATTTTAAAATTTGCACTTTCATTAGACTAAGGAAGTAAACGATAAAAATTTTTAAACCAGAGGAAATGCTACTTTCTCAAAGGCTACGACATAAATAAGTTTATAACTTTCAGCTACATAAGGCAAAGCTTTTATTACAAGCAAAAGAATTTACCAAACAAGCTAGCTAAGCTTGGTCTATACCTAAGAGATAAAAGTCGAAACAATTAGATTTCCTCCATAAGTTTAAAGAATTTCTCCCTGCTTAATCCAGCCTCCCTTATTATGGCTCTGAGCAAGCTGGGTTTAACATACTTGCCAGGATGTACTGGAACAACTATTCTAACACCTTTTTCATTCATCAATATTACATGTGAGCCCTTTTGCCTTATTTGCCGAAATCTACTTTTTCTAAAACTTTTATCAATCTAAAGGGAGCTATAGGAGTTATTCTAGGCATGAGCCCTCACCCGCTGGAGGGCTATGAATTCAGGTCTATATTTCAGTAACTCTTCCTTCTCCTCCTTAGAAAGCGTTACCAGATAAATTTCTATAGCCTCCTTTACATTCTTTCTAACCTCCTCTAGGGTGTCTCCTTGAGTATGGCACCCCGGTAGCTCTGGAACAAATGCTCATACCTACCAGAATCATCTTCCATAATAACTATCTTCCATAATAACTATATTAAATTGATTTTCCATTTGATTCGCCATTATACCTATTAAATTTGAAATTAAATAATATTGGAGCTAATAAGCTTTCGAGGGTAACATCTGGTACCAAAAAGACCAGCAAATAGTAGAGTAATAATTTTCGAGTATTGTTGAATGAACTAATCATCTAGTTCTTATGAGATAGGTTATCACCTTACTGCACCAAGATTCGACTAGAAGCAATTAGCAAGCTATCAAAGCCTAACAAGACTAAAGATAGTAAAAATCTTCTTTTAACCAAAAACCTACTTTCAGAAGAGCAGAAACGAGCCTTATTTTCTTCAAAATAAACGATATTTTTCCTTTTCCCAATCAAACTTTGTAACTATTACACTAGCAATCTTCATTGCTTAAGTAATGGTATCTTTGATTATAAGCCAAACGATAATAAAGTAAAATGCTATTAATCAATTAAAAATTTATTTTTTGGCAAGCAGAACTAAGTTGTTAGTAAAAGATTTTAAGGTCGCTTGATTTAATGAAAGGTTTTTTATGAATTCTTTCTCTTGCATGTTGTTTATAAAAGAGACTAATATTTGAATTTTCTTTCGTATTCCTTATGAGAAAGCCATTCCAGAATTATTGCAATTATGCTTACTCTATTACCAGCAATAGAATAAAGAAGCCTCCATGCTCCAGGTAAGTTATACTTCCAGAGGTTGTTTATTCCGTATCTTTGAATGTAAAATTTAGGTATCAATCTTTTTGGGATTGCTATTCCACAAAATGGGTTTTCTTTTAAATCATTTATTGCTCTGGCTATAAACTTATGTAAAGTTGGATCCTTTTCTTTAAGTTTTTCAAAAGTTTCTTTCAACTTTTCATCGGCAAATACAACAAAAACTTGCCTCTCATTTTTCATTTGATCACTAATTTTGATTTAAGATATTTCTCTACCAAATCTGGGTTCCATATCCAGATTATTTTTCCTCCCTTTATCACAATCTTTCCTGATTCTTCTAGATATTCTAAGATCAGATTAAATGTTTGGTACATGATTTTTTTAGGTAAGGAAAGCCAAAGCTGTCTTTTTGATGGATATTCCTTGGCTTTTTTTATAGCTTCCTCTACCATTAACACAGTATCCAATCTTGGGTAATGAAGCAAGTGTAGCTTTTGCATATTATATAAATATATATAATACTATTTAAATCTTTCTATTCGAACCATAGACATGCCGAAAAAGTGAATGTGGTCAATCAATTAAAAATTTATGTTTTAGCAAGCGGAACAAAGCTTACTGTAAAATATTTCAAGTACGCTTGGTCTGATGATAAAAGTTACTTTGAATTTTTTCTTTACATGCTATTTACTTAAAGAACTAGATAAGTTTTTTCTTTCTCAATATCTCTTTAACTTTTGATACGAATTCACATGCCCATTCTATTGCATTCCTAGCTTCATCTTCAGAAATAATATCTACCTCTTCATACACAACCTTATGTCTCTTTTCCCTCAACCTATCAAAAATGTTAATCATTCTATCAGTAATTTCTTTACCAAAAACTATATGAGTAAATCTAATTACAGCTATATGTTGATATCGATTAGTAGGCTTAAACCCATTCAAAAACATTAAAGCTCTTCCGGCTTGGAGCATTGAATTATAAGCTATAGCAAGAGACCAACCGTAACTTCCGCTTTCGAAAACCTTTTTCGCTGTGTTTAAGTCTCTTTCTGCTATGGAAAATGATTTTCTCACTAAACTTTTATCGACTCTTATTTTTCTTATTAATCCATCCCTTAACAATTTTTCTAAACTCATTTTCATCACCTATAATCATAATTATAGGTTTTTCAACTATATCCAAAAGGAGGTGATTTCTTTCTTTAACTCTTTTTTCAAATTCTTTTGTGCTCCACAAAATATAGTGGATTTCTCTTGTTAGTTCATATTCTAATCGTCTTATTACTTCGATAACTTTTTCTTCATCTAAATCACCAACAATTAGTAAATCTATATCGCTTTCTTCAACTTCTTCTCCAGTAGCAAAAGAACCATAAATTAAAGCATATACTACGTTATTTAATTTTAATAAGTTCTCTCTAAGTGTATCACCAATTCCGACTGTCTTCAAAATAAGTTTTCTTAATTCTTCATGAACCGGAGAGTTCTTGTTAACTTTATATAATTTTTGATTACCTCTTTTTCTCTCTTCTATTATTTTAATTTTTACCAGATTATTTAATTCTCTTCTCACAGAATTTAAATTATCTCCTGTTAATTTAGCTATTTCTCTTAGATAGAATTCCCTTTCCCTATTTAAAAAAAATAGTTTTAATAATTTAACTCTTGTTCTAGATGTTACGAGCCTTTTCAACATATATAATTTTTGTATACGAAAGTATAAATATTTTATACTCCGTAAGACTTTTATTTGTCTCAAAGGTATAGAATATGAACCAATCTATGCTTTAGCTCTAGCAAGTGGCAAAAGATCTTAAATGTCCTTGGTTTGATGATAAAAGTTTATTTTGAATTATTTTCTTTGCATATTTTTTATTTAGAGGATTAGTTTTTCTATATTCCTTTATGACAAATTCAGCATTTTTAAAAGCTTCTTTTACATCTTCTTTAGTTGCGAAAAACTCTAGTTCGTATAAATCTTCGTGCCTTAGTTCTCTAAATCTATCCAATAAATCTACAACATCTTAACTTAATTTTTTTAGTTTTAACATATTTTTCTTCAACATATCTCGCTAAGCAGTAATGACTTTTCTCTCTAAAACCATCTTTCAGAAGCAGAGCTCTAGCTGCATGGAACATAACTGAATATGAGGAAACTAGACAACTATCAAAAAGTTTGAACTTAAAATTTTTCTTCGCTTCATACAACCATTTCCTTGCTTTAAGAATACTCTTCAACGCCTTTTCTTTGGATTGTAAAGTTTTCCTTATTAAACCTTTCTCGAAACACTTCTCTAATTCACTCAATTCCATCATCGAAAAGTATAATAGAACCAAAGACCAAAGAATAGTAGAAGATTGGATCTTCCTTTTTCAACCTTTCAATCCTTTCTGGAGTAAGCACTAATATTTTGACATTTCTTCCTAAAACTCTTCTTATCTCGTTTGATATTCTAGCTACTTTCATTTCTCCAGGATGTTTCTCTACCTTTATCCAAATGTCTAAATCGCTATCTTCATAGTTAGTTCCACTTGCCCATGAACCATAAACACCGCTAGCTTTAGCATCTTTTAATTTTTTAATAATGTTTTTATCCATCAGCTTCTTAATATTGAAAAAACTCTTTAGCACTCTAACATAAGGGTTAGATATATCGACTTTACCATTTTTTAGTATCCAGCATTTATATAGGAGTTTTAAAGTTCGGCTTACATGCGCAGGGCTTATTTTTAAAACTTTACCATTTTTCTAATTCTTATCCTTTTTGTTGGATGATCCAAAACAAATTCTATTATTCTTTCTTTTTCCTTTGGAATAAGTGTTAACATATAATAAAATTATTGTTTCCTATTTGTAAACATTTTGAAAATATTTTCATTTAGACAACGTTTTAAAATTCTTTTTTGAAATTCTTCATCGAGAGGAGAAATTAGATGTTATTAATCAATAAGTCATAAATTCAATTAAATTATTATGGCTTAGCTTTAATCTCATTATGGCTTAGCTTTAATCTGATAGAAATCTTGTATAGAAAAATTTTTTCTTTTTAAAAATTAATTATAGATCTTAAACTTTTCTTATGTGACCTGGCTTTGGTTGGAATATTATACCCTCGTTTTGAAGCTTTTCTAGTATTTCATCAATTCCTACAATTCCGCGTTCTTCTGCAGCAGCTTTTACGTCCACGATTGGAATACTCTTCTCACCAAGTTTTGTCTCGAGCTCTTCTATAAGGTCTAAAACTATTCTCATCTTACTTCTTTGGCTTGCAGTAATACCACTTTCAAGCTTGTCAATATCAAATCTACCGCTCTCAACATCATATCCGAGTTGTTGAAGAGAGTATTTCATTAACCTTATAGCTCTCTCAGCATCTTCCTTTCTAACATAATTGTCCAATCTAACCTTTGCAGAAGCTTCAGCAAGCCTTATGAGAGCTTCAAACTGTCTTAATGTTATAGGGACGCTACCTCCCTCAGAAGAGTATGCACTTCTCATTTCAACATAAAATCTTTTTAACATCTCTGAAGCTTCTTCAGTCATCTTTATATCTTCACAAACCTTTCTAGCATATGTTATATACTTTCGAAGCATTTGCAAATCTATTCTTGGCTTTACACTTTCTGGATACATCCTTGAACGCGTGATATGCTCTACCATTGCTTCATCCTGCTCTTTTGCAGGAATATCTCTTAAAGCGAATTTTAAATCAAATCTACTTAATAAAGTTTCAGGTATTGCTACTTGATCAACAATAGAGCGA
>JAWAJM010000027.1:0-6914 GCA_038996625.1 Candidatus Aenigmatarchaeota archaeon | reverse complement strand
TAGGGTTTGTCTTTTTTACTTTTGAAGAGTGAGTTAAAAAACCTTACGGCTTGAGCGTCTAAGTTTAGGTTATCTTTGTTTGCTAAAGCTTTAAGTTTAAACTGACTTATTTTTGAAACGATGTGATTCTTGACATAATCAGGCAAATATAGAAGGACTTCATTTTGATTGTTACTGTTGGATTTAAAAAGCAATTTAATTTGATCTAAAAGGAAGTTTCTGTATTCTAAAAGACGACGGTTGGGAGAAACGTTGTTGTATACTTCGAGAGCTTTAGTTAAAGGGAGCATAGTTAGTCCTCCATAGGTATTATTTTTATCTTTTTTATATCATTATTAGCGTTGATTTCAGAAATGATTTACCTCTTTTTGTTTTTTTTTATAATAGGCTAAACTTTTTGGTAGGATTTTCTTATGAGTTATTAGAAACTAATCACTGAAACAATAGAAATCTCTTAACAAATATAGAGGTTTAGTTTATATTTTTTTGCACTTACAATGTCTGCATCTTCTTCATATCCGCGTTGTAAGCGTTTGAAATATTTTCCACTGCGGTTTAACTTATCCTGATATTCACACTCAGGACAAGTCCTGTTTGTGTAAGCTGAAGGAACTATGTAGGGCTGGACGCCAGCTACTTCACATAGTTCCTTTACCCTCTTTGGAACATATTCATACAACCGGTGGTTAAATTTTCTGTTTACCGCCCTTTTCCATACTCCGCTTTTGCCCTTTTTCAAATTCTTTAATCTCTCAAGCACTGGAGAAAAAGATAGATACATTTCAGCGGTAGAGGAGATAGGAATAGACACAGGGCTAAGACTTTTGATAGCAACAAGTGAAGGAGACTTTGCAGGGAGGAACTTCTTTGAGCTTTTGAAAAGCTATGATACTAAGATAACCAAGAGGATGGAAGAACTTCAAAAGAAAGGACTAAAGCCATCAAAGGACAAGAAATACAAAGAAGTAATCTGAAGGTTTAGAGAGTTTTTGAGGAGTGAGACAAACAGGTATATAAACAAACTAATAGACACATATAAACAAAAGAAGATAGTAGTGGAGAAGTTAGATTTTAGAATTCCAGAGTCATCAAAGAGATTAGATAGATTTATTCAAAACTTTGGCGAGAGGTATATAAAAGAGAAGTTAGAGAGATTAGAGGAAATATATGGTATATAGGTGATAGAGATAAATCCAGCTTATACATTATAGGAATGTAATAGCTGTGGGTATATAGACAAGAGCAATAGGAAGAGCACAGAGGAATTTGAGATACATCACTTTTTAAAGACATTTTCAGTCAGTTTTATTAATTCGTGTTACGGTTATTGTTTCGCTAGATGAATAAAAATGACAGCAAAAGCTGTAAGTATAGTATACTGTAATTTCAAATTCATTTTCATCTCCATCCCACTCCCACGAATCCCCTGCCTTTGCAAAGGGATTTGAGGAAACAACAGGAACTATGTCAACCTCTTCTCCCCAGGCATAACCGGGAGATTCTTCTTCAATGTATAAGACTTGTTCAATCCAGTTGTCTATAATCAATTTTTTTACTTCTTTGCCTGTTAAGTAAATTTCTTCTATATCTCTCCAATCAAAGTCTTCATCTTCAAAATATTCAATTTCTTGTAAATATGATTTTAAGTCTGTATAAATCGGGGATAAAGGAGAACAATCATCTTTAAAGTTAACTGTAACACTATACTTATCATTATCATTAATTTTTTCTTTTAGTTGTAATAATCCCTGGATAAGCGGGGATTGAAAAGGGTCATCTTTAATGAGTTTAATTGTAACTTCATCATATCCCCATGATGCTCCGTGACTAATTTTTTTATCATACAGTGTAATTGTTTTTTCATCGTAATTGATTGTATACCCTTGACCTGAGTTAAACTCACATTCTTCGAGATACTCTTCGATTTCTTCAAGTGCATCATTCATGTCATAATACTGAGCTGCGATTTTCTTGATTTCTGCAGTTATTTTTGCAAGAAAGTCGTTAGTGAATTCTCTTGGACCTACATTGCCACGGCTGTAATAGTTTACCAGTACTTGCATATTAGCACCTCCTTTTTAGTTTCTTGAAACTAGTTTTTTTTATCATTTAATATGTAGACTAACTGTCTATTTGTTTATCAAAGGTTTGAAAATAAATTTTTCTTTATCTGAAGAACAAAGCTTATTGAATTAGATAATCGAAAGGATAATATCTTAAAAAAACAACCTTTTTAGTATCTTTATTGATAAAACAGCCAACTATCTTATTTTCGGTTATAAAGTCAAATAATTCTTCTAACTCAGGAAAATCTTCTACCTTTAGTAAGATCCTTAGGAGAATTAGACCGTAGATTAAAACCTTGAGATTTATAAACAAACCAAACAAATTTACGAAATTTAAGTTCTGAAGATTATCGACAAGTTTGGAGCTTATACATTTGTAAATGTATATGATGTTAACCATTGTAGAAATATCTGGATAAATCAGCCGTTCATAGTTATAAAGGAAAGATTCAATGAGACTGGAGACACTGAAAGAAAGAATGGAATAACCAGATTGGTTACTTTTAAACACATCGTTTAGATGAATAATTCTTGCAATGTAGAAGGAAAAATTATTTCTATTCGATGCGTTGTTAAAATAGGAGCTAAATGAGGATTTAAATAGATTGGATATTTTTTCTTTATGGTTAAAGTGTACTTTTTGGGCTTTACTTAGCAGAGGGTCATTTTGGTCTATTTTTGCTATTGAGTTTATGTATCTTGTTATTTTTTGGATTTCTGACGGAGAGAGGTAAGATTGGTTTGCCTTCTTGCTCTTGAGGCTAAAGAGATCAGGGAAAAAGTCTAGGATATAAAAGGTTTCTTTTATGAATTCAATGTTTTGATTTTTAATTAAGTTAAGAGGTAATTCGAATAGGAGTCGGCATCCGTAGTAACCTTTTGTTTCGCTTTTTATTTTTGCAAAAGGTCCCTTTTCGCGAGGATCTTTATTGAATCCTCTGTAGATCTCAAGGTTTCCTTTATCAAAATTAATAAAGTAAGCATATTCGCAGTAAAGGGAGTCGTAGATAAAATCTATATCGTTTTTCACAATGATATTTTGGCTGACGAAATCGGAAGGAGTGGGATAGCTTTCGATGTTTCGATTATTATTATTCTTTGTTTTTGGAGGTGGAAGAAGCAGTTTAGAATAGTAGGATTTTAATGTTTCTGTATCGAATGTTTTTATAAGCTCTGCGATTTCAAAACCGAGGCAGGTTGGATACGAATCACGGGGGTTGTAGATTCCAAAGTAGTTTGAATTTTTACAAAAGCCCCAGAGGCCTCTGGTGCCCATAAGTACCCCCTTTATATTTAAAGAGTGATTATTGAGGTTTTACAATTTTCTTTATTTATTTTTTCTAGAACCGTCCATTTGTTTAACGAAGGTTTGAGAATAAATTCTTCTTTATCTGAAGAAACTACCATTAGATTTTTCGATGTGATCAAGGTAAATATGTGTGTTAAATCTGATTCTAAAATTTGAGGTTTTTTGGTGTAATCGTGAAATGTGTTATGCGAAAAGAATATTTCTGATGAGCTTTTATCAATGAGATATAGTTCTGTTGTGATATAGTTTATGTTGTTGTTAGTTTTTCCGTATTTGTGGTAAGTGCGTTCTTTTTTGACGTCAAAAACGAAGAGGAAAGCTATAAAGTTTGCGAAGTTAAATATTTTGACTTTTGTTTCTATGTTGCTTTTGGAGTGTTCGAATCGAGTTGTTCTTTTTCCTTTGCAAGAACCAATGGTATGGAAGAGGATAGTGTTTTTATTGGGATAGTGGATTTGAGTTATTTTATTGGATTTGAAATTATGGAATGGATCTTCTTTTTTTATAAAAACTATCTTTGTGTTATTTATATAAAAGACACAGGATTTAGGGGTTCTACTTTTTTTCTGTGAGTCGAGGTAGAGGTTGTATAGATGTTTTATAAACATTAGGGCGTAGGGTTTATCTTTTTTACTTTTGAAGAATGAGTTAAAAAACTTTATAGCTTGACTATCTGGATCAGAGTTGTTTTCTTGTGTTAGAAATTGCTTTGATTTTGAAATAATGTAGTTCTTAACACACTCAGGTAAATATGAAAGGGCTTCAGTCTGAGTATCATTATCGAGTTTGAGAAGTGATTTGATTTGGCTTAAAAGAAATTTTCTGTATTCTAAAAGGGGGTAATTGTGTAGGGTGTTGTTATATACTTCACGAGCTACGGTTAGAGGAAGCATAGTTAACCTCCTATAAGTATTGTTTCGATCTTTTTTGTATTATTATTTGTACTGGTAATAGTTTTGTTTATTGAAGTAAAGGCAGAGTATCCGATAAAGAAAAAGGATATTAAGATAGCAATGAGAAATGTAATTTTTTCAAACATGGTTTGCCTCCTTTTGTTTTTTTAATGATAAACTGAACTTTTTTGGCAGGATTTTCTTATGGGGCATTTTCAGTTTTCACGAAGCAAAGATGGTAGTAAAGGGTGGCAGACAAGTAGGCCTATTCTATTAGGTTTTTTACTATGTTATCAAACAAAATTTTTGCGTAAAGATTTTGATTGTTGGTTATGAAGATTGAAGTTATTTTATCTTTGTAAGTATTTGACTGTAAGGAGTTATATAGTTCTTTATACCAAAAAAGATGGTCAGGATTGAACTTAGTTACATTTGTAATTTTAGAGGATATAATACTTGTAGTTTGCAACATGAAACCTACGTCTATAATGGACTTTAAGTCTGGATGTGAGAGTGAGAGGTTAGAGGAGGATAATTTGTTAGTTTCGTCGAAGACGCAGAAATAGACCCAGGGATTAAGATAGGTTTGGACAGCATTTCTTATGGCATTAAGTCTTGAGAGTAAGACAGAGCTATGTTTAAGGGGGAGGGTTTTTATTTTCTTTTGGAGCTTTTGGACTACTTGAAACAAGAAAAACAGCCTGACTTCGTCACTTATGTGGTCTTTGTCTTTATGTAATACTATATAGTTTACGATATCTTCGTTTTTGATTCTGCTTTTTGGATTTAATATTCTAGGCAAAATATTCTTATTGGCGAGGCCATAAAAGAAGATATTAAATTTTTCTGAAAGAACTTCTATGGGTATATCCAGATCTGGAACATTATCATTACTATTTATTATCCATAAATCGGCTGACAGGATACGTAAATAATTTTCTATTCCTTTTTTAAAATAGGAGATACTTTTACTAATTATTGACTCGTTTAGATCTGGAAGGTTTTTTATCTCGTTTTCTATTTGTCTTTTTTCATAGTATAGGTAGAAAATTTCCTTGAGAGCTGATGAAAAGTTATCAATGCTATTTTTACGATTCAATATCCGGGTTCTTAAATTATCTTCGCTATATTTAAAGGATAGGTTCTTTAAAAAGTTATCAGGTTTTATTAATTCGTCAAGGGTTAAGGAGATTTCAAATAACGATCTGACGCTATATAAAATGTTTAACTCAACTGCTTTATTTTTTAGAATATTTACCATTTTGTCTAATTGATCTGTGAGGATGATTGTTTTTATTTCTTTTAAATCTTTTTTGCTGAATGTTTTTGCTGTATTTTCTATCTCTGTTATGATTCTATTTTCAATTGGGTCAGTATTTAGTTGTGTTTTAAATCTCAGACCACTTATTAAATACATAGTTGAATGGTTATCAATGTATTCTTTTAGGTTAACAATTCTTTTTGGTTTGGTTGTTTTAAATATTACATTCAATATTTCTTGTAAGTCGTTGTTTATGGGGTCATAATAAAATTTTTTGATGAGATCTAGAGTAGATTTTTCATTAAAGAAAGATACTTTTTTAAAATTGGAATTTAGGTTGTTTATTGTTTTTTCTATTTTTGAGTAAATGTTTATTTTTTTATCGAGGTTATATTGGTTTAATGTGATAATAATAGTTTTTAGTTTGGCGAGGAACAGTGTTGTTAGGTTCTGATTTGATTTAAGGAAGAGTGTGTGGACTAATGCTAATCTTTTTTCTTTATCACGGGAAGAGGGTATCTGTTTAAAAAAGGAGCTTTTGAGAGAGCAGATTATTTTTGTTTCGTCGGTATTAAATTTTGAGAAGTTAAGGTCGTAATTAAAGAAGTTTAGGAGGTTTATTATTGAGGCTATTTTTTCTTCTGACAGGTAGAGGGAGCTTTGGTAGGTTAATTCGATTAAATGAGCAACCTCCTTTTCGGAAAGATGTAAATGATTGGTTTTTATTAGGTTTGTTCCTATTAGGAACAGATATAAGACGATATAGTTGACTATGTCAGCTTTATCTAAAGATAAAGTCTCCTTAAGAAGTGGAGTAACAAAGAGGTCTTTAAGAATTCGAAGAAGTGAGTCGTAGGTATAATTTTTTAGGTTTATTGCTTCTTTCAAGTAGGTTTCGAGCTGGAGGTAGTTTTGTCGAACGGTTTTAGCTATTTCTTCAATAGGTATTTTTTCTTCCAGATGATTGTAAGCAGGAGTCTCTTTTAATTGCAAGTTATTTTGATTTTTTTCAATCAGTATATAAGACTTGCCATTTAGTAAAGAATCCCAAAACTTTAAAATATCAGACTTTACGTCTAGCGTATGCATTGCTTTTCCTCCACAGATTTATTTAGTGAGTTTATTTTTTACGTATAAACTTACATTCTTTGCATTGAGTATAGGAAAAAAGCGAATTTCTGATTGAATTTTTAAGATGAGGTAGCGATTTATTTTCTTAGTGTAGATGAGACGAAGTGAAAGAGGCTTAGCCAATGTGATAGGTTATAATTTGCGAACTTAAGGAACAGGGCGAAGGAGACTGAGCTTGCGATTATGGAGCTGAATGCTAAGAGGAGGAAGATTTTTGATAGTAGTTTAATTTGCTTTTTTTGAGAGGAGCTAAG
>JAWAJM010000026.1:0-7269 GCA_038996625.1 Candidatus Aenigmatarchaeota archaeon | reverse complement strand
ATCCGGAAAAGTAGTAAAAAAGCAGCTAAAAGACGGTAAATTACTAATAGAAATAGAAAGAGGTTGAGTGATTTTATGAATTTAAAGAATCTTTTTATATTTGTTTTAATTTTTTTGTTCGTAGCTTTTTTAGTTTTTAAGAGCTCCAGTTTTCAAGAAATAGAAGAGCTAAAAATTTTAGATACTTTTGAAGAAAAGACAAATGAAACATATACTGTATATAACGTAGATACCAAGGGTTTTATTAAAGCTAGAATTAATGTTGACTACATTGTTGGAGATGTCGCAGAAATTTCATTAATAGCAGACTGTTATTTAATAAAAGCAACAACAGACGCTTTTATAGGAAACGCCATAATAAAAGGGCAGGAGAAAAAAATAGAATTTAGACCTAGTATTTATGATGTAATTGCAGACACTTTTAAATCACTAGGAATACAAGTTCTAGCGTTAAAGATAGTAGATATGAAAAACAATACTTATATAGGTCAATTAATTTTACAACATAGAGAAAAAGTGTTGTTTTTAGATATTAGGCCAAGCGATGGTTCAGCTATTGCAGTTCGTTTTGACGCGCCAATATACATAAATGAAAGCTTAGCTAAAAAAATGGGAGAATATATTTGTTAAATCTTTTGAGCAAATTTAATTTTTTATTGTAATTTAAATAATGATAGACGTACTATTTTACTTAATTATATTTTTAGCATTTCTTTATTTCACATTTCGAGGAATAGTTACTATATTTAAAGGCTTAGTTTTTTTCTTAATTGCCTTAATAATTGTACATTTGTTTTTTAATAATTTTAAAGTTGGTAAATTGGATATATTCTCTATACCAATACTTGGAAGATTTTTAAAAATATTTGACTTTGTAGAAAATATAAACTTAACAAGTTTAAGGATTTTAGATTACTTTTATTATGGAAATAGTCTTTATATTGTAGTAAAAAATGAAGGAATACTCCCAATTAAGGATTTTGAAATTTTTTTAGATGATAAACCGACAAATATAAGAAACAAACCATTATTTTTAATTCCAAAAAGTATTGCAAATATAGAAGTGGATAAGAAGGAATTTAAAAAAATCACAATAATTTATGGCAATTTTAAAACAGAGTATATTAGGTAATTGCTCGCTCAGTGCCAGCCAATTATTTTTACTTCATCGCTTTGAGCTATTTTTATTTTATGGATTTAATAAAAAGAGAATATACTTGAAGTAAAACATTTCTTCTAAAATTAGGTTCTAATTCTTGTATTTTTTGAAAATCTTCCGCAACTAAAATTTTTCTAATTAATTGCTTTATTGTTGAAATTATAAAGTCTACAGATTTCTTATCTATTGAAGAATATCTCCCTTCAACTAAGGACATTATTTTGTCTAAATTTCTTATTAGTACTAATTTATATCCTTCTAAGTAGTCTTGTTGAGTTGAAGGTATATTTAACTTTCTTTTTAAGTCAATTATAAATTGCTCAAATTCCGAATCTCTTTCTCTTAATAAAAGATAGTCACCAAAACTTGACTGAAAGTTTTTTGTATCAAACAAATCATCTGTTTGTATACAAAATGCTAATGGTGTAATATCGGCAAGAGTGGGTTCTCTCATATATTTGATTTATAAACTACTTTTTAAAGCTTCTTCAATATTTCTTATTATTTCATCATGCGTTATATAATAATCTACTGTACATCCTGCAGCGTTTTCATGACCGCCTCCATTGAATTTTTTTGCTATTTCTAGAACATTATTTCCGTTTCTTCCTCTGAACTCTATTTTACTTTTTATAATTTTTCTAAACTTATCAATCTTTCTATAAATAACTATTAGAATATCAAAATTTTCTTTAGTAGATAATCTATTATAAATTTCATATACAGGAATTCCGTAAAAGCCTTCAACTATTAATATTTTTTTGCTTGATATTTCATAATTTTTGACTGTAGATAAAGATTTTTCTATATTCGAGTTTAACCAAAAATTATACTCTTCAATAATTTTCGTCATACTCTCGTCTTTTTCTAGTTCGGAAAAACCTTTAAAAGAAAGCATCTTAACTATTTGCCTAAATTTAATGTTTTGATATTGCTTAAATTTCCATTTTATAGCAGAGATTAAAGATCTAAAGAATTCTGCCTCAGGAGATTTAACATTATTAGTGTCTATCTCATTAGCAATATCAACAATTTTATCTTCTATTCCGAAAATTTTTGATACGAGCTTTGCTGTACTTTCGCTATATTCATTGATTAATTTTATATTACTTGGAATATCTGAAATTTCTATCTTGTGGTGATCAATCCAAACTACTTCGTCAAATACGCTGGCTATCGTTAAGGTTTTTCTGTTAGGAGAAATATCTAATATTCTCACTCTCTTATAATCTCTAAATATCAAGTTACACAAGCTTTTTAGTAGATATTGATGAGAAGAAAAATGTAGAGACGATTTAGGATGAAACTTGTAGAATATAGAAGCACTTATTATACCATCTGCATCAGAATGTGTAATAATTCCTTCCATTAGTAAGATTTTTAAATAATAAAATATAAGTATAGATTTGAAGAGGGAGAAATTGAATGGAGCTGGGAAATAGAATACCTAAGAAGTATTTTATAACAAGTGGGATAGGAGAGAGCGATATAACAATTCATGCTGGATCCTTTGATCAAGCTTTAAAAGACGCAGGAATACACAATGTTAATATAATTCAGTATTCTTCAATAATACCAAAAGAAGCAGAAAGAATAGAAAAGAAAGAATTGCATTTTGGTTCTGTCGCCGAAACTATAATGGCAGTATCTAACGGTAAAAAAGGAGAAAGATTAACAGCTGGTCTAATAATTGGTTGGGTATACAAAAATGGCAAAAAGTTTGGAGGTTTAGTTGCAGAATATCACGGTAATGATGAAGAGGAGAAAGCGAAAGAAATACTAAAAGCTAGTTTGGATGAGATGTTTTCTTCCAGATTTGGTAAAGATTGCGAGCTAAAAGAAGTAGAAATTTTTACTAGAAGTTTTATTCCAAAGAAAAATTACGGTACAGCAATTGTAGCTATAGTATTTGTATCATACGAATTTCCAGAGAAAGACTAGCCGCTTAATACGAGCATAGCATCTCTTTGCATTTCTTGAATTCTTTTTAGACTTATTTTTGCTTGAGACGATACTTTTTTAGGGTCTGTTAACAACTGTTTTAAGGTTATTATACCAAAATCAGCTAATCTATAAGCTTCTTCTAATTCTACGTTTTTTAGAATTGTTATCGGATATAATTTATTTTCTTCAATAATTCTTTCTAATCCATAATCTTCTGGATATTTCCATGCTATAGCATCTATTTTCTTGCATGATGCATATCTTTTTGCATGTTCAGAAATTTTTGTATTACAAATAACTAATGCTTTTGTAAAATTAAAAGAATGTTTTCCTAATTTATAACCTTCTTTTAAATCCTCTAAGGTTGAATTTATTTCTAAGAAAACATCAAGCCCTGTATATTTATGAGGATTAACATGATGTTTAACTTCTACTAGTAAAGTTTCATCATCTTTTTTAGCAATGACATCAACTTCATGTTCTATACAAAAACCAGGAACTATTTGATTAGTCAATGTTTTATAGCCAAGCACATCAAATATTATTCCTATAAACTTTTCAAAATCTGGTTTTGGTCTGAGAAGAGATATACTTTCTCTCAAATCTATTTGATATTTTAAAGATTTTCTATAAGATGAGGCATATTTAAAAATCATTTGAAGAATTTTTTTAGTTGATATACCTTCGTATACTCTCTTTTCTATTTCTTTTGTTATTTCTTCTGCATCTTCATATTTTAATCTCAATCTAAGACAGGTTCTTAAAATTTTGTTTCTATCAAATGGCTGCTTACTACCATCTGCTTTTGTTACATAAACCATTACTTAATTTAAAAAGTGAATAAAATAAATATATGATAAAATGCATATTTTATGGTTTTATTTTATTTATTTTAACTATATTTAGCACATCTTATGCACAATTTGAAGTAAATGTAGAACCAAACACTGTTAATAATTCCTATTCAAATTTTCTCAGTTTTAATATTTCATATCTTGGAGTAAATATAAGTTATTTTAGTTTGTATTTCCCTGAAGGTTTTAGTTTAACTACTTTTAATATAGAAAGAGGAGATTGCTATAGACAAGAACCATTAAAGATATTTTGTTCAGATATTTCATTAAATGAAGAGAATCAAACAGTAGTATTGAATGTATTAGTTAATGTTAATACAGAAAATCCAGGAAACTATGCATTTGTTTTTGAATCTGATAATTATACTAAAACAGTTAATGTTAATGTAATAGATGTTACAAATCCATCTATTATTTCTATAACACCAGTAAATAACACTAAGTTTGTTTATCTTCCTCTAAGAAATTACTCTATAAATATTAAAGTTGAAGATGATTCTAAAATAGATTGTATAGAGTTTTATTTTTTAGAAAACTTTACTCAAGCAAAATGTTTTGGCTCCAAGAGTGTAAATACAAGCTTTTATATAATTGATTTACCAGCAGGATCTTATAGCTTTTATTTTATTGTTAATGATACGAGTAATAATAGAATAAATAGTAGCGTATACTTTTTTGAAATAGAGAAAGCACATAACCCAATAAACGTTTATATTAATGAAGTTAAAAACGGAAACGTAACCATCGTCAATGGTTCTATAGCAAAAATAATAATAGAGTCTAAGGGAGAAATTTGCGGATATATTAATAATGAGCAGTTATTTTCTTGTAAAGAAGACATAGTAAATACTTCTTATTACTTTGATGGCGTTGGTTATTACTCTTTATTCGTAAATTCTTCTGGTAATCAAAATTATACCTCAAATTCTTCTGGTATAATTTATTGGATTAGAGTAATTTATCCTAGACTTTCTTATACAGTAATTAAGGCGCCTTCAAGCGAAACCTATTCTCCAGAGAAAAGTTATGAATTTAAAATAAATTTTACTTCACCTTCTTACCCACATAACAATATAACAAATGTTAGTTTTTCTATAGAAGGCAAAACATATTACTTACCTGTATCAAATCCTAGAAGTCAAGTATTTTCATTTACAATAAGAGACTTGAAAGCAGGGGAATACCCATGGACATTTTGCGGATTAGATACTCAAGGAGAAATGGTGTGTCATTCTGGAACATTGGAGGTAAATAAAGCAATTCCGCCTTTAGATATTTATAATACAGGAGATTATGTTGCTCCTGTAAATAAGACAATAATTGCAATTGGATGTCCGGAGCAACTTATTTGTAGATTTTATTTGAACAATACTAAAATTTTGGATATATATTATGACTTAATAACAGACAAACCGGGTTATTATATTTTTATATATAATACAACTGGTAATGAAAACTACACTTCATATCAAGTAATAAAAACAGTTAGAGTTTTGGCGCCATTAAAAAATGTTTCTGAACCAAAAGAAATGGAAAACAAGACAAATGAAACTAAAATTGATGAAGAAAAAGTGTTGATTGAAACAAAAAATATTTACAATCTTTCTTCTGTATTTCAGAACATTATAAATGTAGAGAACGAAGATTTGCTAAAAGTAAGGCAAATTATAATAGAAGTTAAAAATAATCAAAACAATGTTTATATCGAAATTAAAACACCATCATTTTTACCGACCAGGACCCCGCCAGGGAACGTTTTCGTATTTTTTGAAATTTCACATAATATATCAGAAGATTTAGTTAAGAATATTAAAATTAGATTTAAAGTCGATAAGTTTTGGATAAAAAATAACGATATCGATACTTCAACTATATCCATGTATAGATGGGATGGTGAGAAATGGGAAAAGTTAAGCACTACAAAATTAACTGAAGATGAAAATAACGTTTATTTCGAAGCTAATAGTAATAAGCTATCTATACTTGCAATATCTGGAGAAAAAAACAAAAGCGGTTTTCCATGGTATATCTTACTAATACTTATTGTAGTGATAGTTATTGGAATAATACTTTATCTTTTCTTACCTGTAAGAAATGCAGGACTGGAGTACGAAAAATTAAAGAACAAATGGAAAGACAAATTAACTGGTAGTTAAGTTCATTAACTCTTTTCTAACCTCTTCTATACTTTTTCCAAAATATTCTTCAAAATTCTTTGTTAAAGTAATAATTTTGGTTCTACCAAACTTTTCCGTTTTTATTAATCCTTTCTTTTCTAAAATTTTTAGATATTCATAAACTTTGTTGCCTTGTATTTTGGCTAGCATAGATTGTTTTATTGGCTGTTTTGCTATTATTATGGCAAGAGTTCTCTTAACGCCTTCAGATAATTCAGAAAATGGGGCTACTTTTTGGACATATTGTCTATATTCTGGTTTGACTACTAGTTCAAATCCTTCTGGAGTTTCTAATAACATAATTCCTCTTTCTTCTTTTTCTAACTCTTTTTTAATTTCTTTTAATATGTTTTCAATTTCCTTTGTAGGAATTCCCAGAAGATAAGATATTTGTCTTACTGTTAGTGGTTTATTTGAGACAAACAGAGTCGCTTCAACTGCAGCTTTTTTGTTTATCATTAGTTAATATTCGTGTAAAAATTTTAATTTAAAAATTGTGTGGGCCTGGCGGGATTCGAACCCGCGACCAACGGGTTTCTTCATTTTTTCAGAGCTTTTTCAGCCTGTGGCTTAAAAGCCTCAGCAGCGTTTAGACGCTTCCGCTGCTCTACCAGGCTGAGCTACAGGCCCTCAAAGATTTTAATTTTACATATTTAAAACTATATTATTCTAGATTTTTAAAACTTAATTAAAATTATATAAGAACAGGAGAAGCGTATACTATCGTGTCTCCTCTTATAAGAATAGTACCAACTTTAATTTTTGTTTCTTCATTCTTTCTTATTTCTGCATCATCTAACCATAGATTTAGATGAAGGTCCAAGGCCCTTAGAGTTCCTGTTATTTCTTCTCCATTTTTTAATCTTACTAAAACTCTTTTGCCTTTAGCTTTGTCCAAAGCATCTATTGGTCTTTCGTTCATACTTAATTCTATAATACTTTAAGTATTTAAATATATTTTTATGGTTTAGAATCACGAAAATATTTCTTAATTTTTTTGTAAGTCTTTTCTATAGGCTCTGGCATAACTTTTGTAGAAGAAACTATTTCTACGAAACCTGCATCACTTCCGAATCTAGGAACAATATGAAAATGTAAATGCTTAACACTAGCACCGGCAACCTTTCCTATATTG
>JAWAJM010000025.1:0-7275 GCA_038996625.1 Candidatus Aenigmatarchaeota archaeon | reverse complement strand
TAAATATCAGGATTTTGCTCAAAAAATTTCTGTTTTTTGTAAAGAAGTTTAATTTCTCTCCACATGTTAAAAATTACCTCTTTCTTCAAGATACCTGAGAAATTTTTTCAAACCAACACATTCGTTAACATCCTCAAAAGGTAAAAGTGCTACACATCCTCCACGGCAAAAATTGTGATACTCACATCTTAGACAAGATTTCCTATATAATTTTTTAGATAACAAGGAAAGAAAAGGAGAAGAAAGCAAAATAGACTCAAAAGAGGTAAAAAATATGTTTCCTAAAGAGTTAGGATAACTACATTCGAAAAATAAATTTCCATTCAGATCCACAATAACTCTTCGCCAACAAGGGCCCCAACCATTTAGAGGTGTAAATTGATTCTGTATTTCCTTGTTCTTCAAAAAATAAGAAACCCTGTTAAACGATTTTAAATCAATTTTGTCTGAAAAATTTTCTAAAAGCTTTATATAAAAGCTACTAAGCTCAGAAGAAGATATACCCAGCTCCTGAGCAAAATACTTCCCTCTTCCAACCGGTAAAAAAGGTGCAAAATCAATATCTTTAATCTCTAACCTGGAAATAAATTCTGTTAAATCAAATCTCAGGAGATATCTCGTAATAGCAATATTCACAGAAAATTCTACGTCATTCCTTTTTAGAAGATCGACAGATTTCCACCAGCGGTTCTCCTCCTCTGAACTTCTAAATCGAATAAAAGGGTCATAAGCAACCGCTAAACTCAATAATTTCGCCTTTTCCTTATAAAAAGAGATCCAGTCTTCATTCAACAACAATCCATTTGTAGATGTTCCTACAAGTACCGAATACTTCCTTCTATTTCCTTCAGCATAAATTACCTCCAATAGCATATCAAATTTTCTTACTCCAATAAGAGTAGGTTCTCCTCCCATCAACATAAATTGGACTACCCTACTGTTTTCATTTTCCTTCTTATTATAAAATTCAACAAAGTCAAAAATCTTTTCAATAAAACTCCTCAAGTATCCTCTGTTATATCTAGAACCTATTTCAGGAAGAAATTGGCTATCTAAACTTTTAGCATCAGCATAACAGTGTTTGCAAAAAAGATTACAATAGTCGGTTACTCTTATCTCAATCTCTATCATAATACAATACTAGCCAAGAAGTCCAAAATTTTCTTTAAACCTGCACAGCTGTATTTGCCCTTTAAAAGGAAACACCCTCCTTTACAAAAGAAAAAATAATTACACTCTTTACACTCAAAACTAAGCTTTTTTCTTATGATTTCGTGAATTCCAAGCTTTAAGAATAATTCTTCTATAAAAGATACCTCGTAAACAGAAACTCTTCCTGGAATACATCCATCTCCGTTAGCTATTTCAGCCTTTTCAAAGTCAATCCTAAAAGAATTCCAGCATTGGCCCCAAATACCGTTTACATTGTTTGTTGAAATAATGGAATTTGTCTTTAAATCATTAATCATGTTTACTATTTCTGGAAATCTACTGTGTAATTCTTCATCAAAAACTCTGCGAAAAAAGAGAAGAATAGAATCTTCGTCTAAAAAATAATCCCCAGATCTTCCTACTGGAATATACAAACTGAAACTACATTTTAACCAATCTAGTATTTTGAGGATTTTAATAATTCGTTCAACATTCATTCTTTTATACACAAGAAAATGAAGCCTTAAATTGTCAGGGCCAACTATCTTAGCTATTTTCTCTAGTTTAAAAATGAGATCCTGTATTTCTAATCTACACAATATGGCGTCATAAGAAAGCGAAACAACAAAGCTATTGTGTTTTAGCCATTCCATATACTCATTATTCAAATAACTTCCATTTGTTGAAAAGGTAAAACGTAAAGAACAATCAAGCTTCCTGAAAGAATCAAGAATAACATCATAAACCCAATAGGGGATTAAAGACGGTTCTCCTCCCGTTATTCCAATATTTAAAAAACTAGCGTTTTTAAAAATACTACAAACTCTTTCAGAAAGGTCTTGTAAATAACCCTTTTTATCTTTCCATATAAGAGCAAAAAGCAGCAAAAAATCTTGATCAAATTCCGGAATTATTTTGGAGTCTGAATAACAAAACGAACAACCTACATTACAATATTTTGTACATGTAATACCTACTTCATAAACCATCCGAACATAGAAATTTGTACAGAATAGGTATATTCTCTGTAAAAACTTTAAAAAATTCCTTGCAAGATTTTCTGTCAAAACCAAAAAAGTGATGTGGACAACCTCCATGACAAATATTAAAATACTCACAGTCAGGACATATAAATGTTTTTTGATGTTTTATGGTGCGTAGTCTTTTTTCATTTAAAAGGATCTTTTCCGGAGGAGTTGTTAATAAGTTTCCGAAAATATATTCTTCGTAAAAAGCAAGATCAGGACAATTTGAAACACTCCCGTCAGGTGATACCGTTATCATTCTAGACATACAATCACCTGAAAAACACCCTCCCCCTTTTCCAAAAAAATAGGATTTAACCATCTTATCAAAAGGATTCAAATAGAACAAAAATCCTTCTCTCAAAAGAAGAACATACCTCTCCAAAGCCTCTTTAAGAAAATCAAAATATTCTCTGTGATCTAAATAAAGCGTGTCTTTGTTTAGAAGACCAACTCCTGAAGGAGTAAATCTTTCAAGATGAAAACTTTTAACCCCAAACGTTTTCATTTCCTCAATAAAACTAAAAAGTTTGTCCACAGAAATAAGTTTGGTAATCGTTATGACAACGTTAACGAATATATCATTTCTAACAAGAAACTTCACATTTTGATACCAAATTTGCTTAAACAGTTCAAACGAGTTTTTGTACTTTCTTATCTCAAAATCAAACGAAGTTCCAACGTTTGAATTAGTATATTCTCTAGCAAACTTAACTAAAGAATTAAGTTCCTTCTGATCACAAATAAGATTTGTCTGAAGTGAAAAAATAACTCTGTCTCTTAACCTATTTCTGATGATGGAAGAATATTCCTCGATTAAACCAACCCCATAAAAGAGAGGCTCCCCGCCATGCCAAATGATATGAACTTGAGGCTCATCTAGTTTCTCAATAAAATCACACAATGCGTTAACTACTTCTACCGATAACCTCAAAGACCTCTGCTTTGCCTCTAAGGGAACAAAACAATGATCACAAAACAAATTACATCTATCTGTTGGTTTTAGATAAACGGTAAACATTATTCAGTAAAACCAAGCCTGTAAGATCCTTGCCAATTGTATTCAAAAATAAAAACGTCTCCTTTATGCTCAACAAAAGGTTTGATAAATTTTACATTCCCTAAAAGCAGATTTTCTGTTTTTATAATCTCAAAAGAGGAAGCATTACTTTTCTGCTTTTTCAAAACACAATTCTGTATATCCAAACTGTACAAACCCCCTGACTGAAATGTTTGTGAAGATAATATCTTCCTTATGAAATTTATATTAGGACAAAAAGATATTAGTTTCGTAAATTCAGGACTAAGTGGATAGAAGTAAGAAGTACAGTCATCTGCTCCTGAAAGGTATCTCATCACAAAAAATGAAACATTTTTCGTTTTGGAGTCATAAGATAGAAAGAAAGGCACGCCATTTAAATCTACACTACATTTACCGCTTTGTAGTCTCCACGATTTCTTACCATCAAAAAGAACCATTAATAAATCGTCACCAAACAAATAAAAACTGTTGCCAAATACCTCATATTCTTTAGAATCGTAATTATTCAGAAAACTTACTTTATTCTCTTTAGGATGAAACTTATATAGATTATAAAATACTCTATCTTGGTTACTTAGTTTACAGTCATTCTCTATAACAAACACCAGGTTCGAACTATCTCTCGAAAATGTGTGAGGTGTCATAATATACTGGTTACACTTCATAGTTCCTTCTAAATTTGGTACGTAAATGTCTTGCAAGTAATTAATGGTGAGAGAAACCTTCTCCTTAGAAACAAGAGACGAAAAGTCAAAATTAACATCATACACCCTGAGAAGATTAGGCTTTATAAGTGAAAACAAATAAAATCTGTTTGTATCTTGTTTAGCTATATCGAAGGAATAACCAGGGAGATCTAAAACAGATTTTCTGATTCTGTAGAAAAAATTCTTCTTTGTTTTTACAATCACATATACACACAAACTTTTGCAATAACGATTATTTTCAAAGTCAACATTTGTAAACATAAGAAAAAAAGTATTATTTCCCTCTTTATCTTGACCAAGATAAAATACTTTATAATAAGTATCACCTTTTATACTGTGCGTAAAATCACCTTCAGGGGTTAAAATTGAAAAGTCAACCGTCAAAGCAAATATATAATTGGAAGAAAAAAAAACATAAAGTGGAAAAAAAAGAAACCAAAATCTTCTTACCATCAGGTTATCTCCTTCCCCTGTCAGAATAACAATTAATATGACAGTTACAGTAGCAATCACAATAACAGCTACAATCTACTGCTTGTCCTTCTTTTGGGTGGGTTAACATATTTCCAAAAGTTGAAATTATTCCAACTACAACAGCTGAAGAAAAAACCTTTATAAACTTTCTTCTTGTCTTATTCATCAGATATCACCTCCGTTAATTTATCAGATAAAATGTTGAGACTCTTTTCAATATTCAGATCAGGATAACAAGAATTAAGAAAATTACATTCCTTAGTTCCGTCGAGAAACATATCAAATAGTGTAGCAAAAGGTTCTACTACTACGTCAACTTTTTTATCACCAAAAATCAAATTTAATGCTTCCACAAAAACAGACTCGTCAGGAAGTTCAATAAAAATCGGTCTTCTCATTTTTATAAGATTCTCCATAAATTCCTTGTTTTCAAACGTATCAAGATCTACGTAAAACCCAAATTGGTAGCCAATAAATTTACGAACAATATAATAAAACGAATCTAGACAATCAAACGGACCAACCTTAAACAATACTTCCTCCGAAGGATAGGTAACGGACATAAGATTCAAAAGTAAATTATCATTATTTGCTACCAACGTGTAATCTGTCTCACTAAAGTTAATAATAACCCGATTGGAGAAACAATGTACAGGATTTTTAAGATCTTCAAAATTTAAAACTCTTATCCTGTCATCGTGTACTAAGGTAAGATTTTCGTTTAAGTTGTAAAAGACTAGATTAATATCGTCTAAAATACATTCTTTTGAAAACCTTCTACCCCGTGTAGAAAAATAAGCTTTTTTGATATACTCAACCAAGATATCCCTGTCTATACTTTCAAGATAAAACAATAAGAGCTTTCCTTTCAAAGGGGATCTATCCTTATAAAGGTAATAAAAAAGATTGTAAGCACATAAATTATTTACAAAATATAAAGCTGGCATACCTGAAAGTCTTGAGAAATAATCCCTAAAATAAGCACAATAAGGATATAGATCTATCATTCCATATTGAATCCACTTTTCAGCTAGGTCAAAAAACTTCCCCTCATCTACATTGTCATAAACAATCACTGATGTAAGACCAGCCTGGTTCAGTAAAAAAAAGTTTTTGTCAAAATCTGTCGTCATTAAAGAAAAAGGAATAAAAATAACTGTCTTCCTTTTATCAAAAAGCTGACCAACAATAATCAAACTCTCTATAATTTCCTCAACAGGTTTGTCTAGACGAAAAAGAATCCATGGAAATTTACTAAGACTTTTCATTAAAGAAACGGCAAAATCATAGTTGACCTTAGACAAATCAGTAATCAATGGATCTCCTTCATTTATTAAATCCTCATTCAGCCTTTTGAAATAAAAAGAATAATCTCTATACTGTTGATAAACATTTCTCAAAAAGCCAGGAAGTTTTTCTTCTATTGCCTTTTTAATCGCATTACAGTTCGGGGTCTTTTTGTATAAACCAAGAAGGTTACAAATTCTAATCGATGCACACTCCTGACACTTTTCCATTTCTACTTCTCCAGTAAGGTATTAATTTTCAAAATATTGTTTCCAATTACTATTTCATCACCCGGACCTACAAGGACTGGTACTACAGATAGTCTTAATTCTTTTAACTCATCTAAATTTCTTACATATGTTTGAATTTGCTCGGAGGAACACTTATGTGAAGAAAAAAACCTCCCAATGTCTGAACCTTTTACATAGTCTATCAAAACCTTATAAGGATTTTCAGAACATAAGATTGCAAGCATCAATTCTGCACCAAAACGAAACTGAGGCATAGGAACAAAATAAATATTTAACTTAACTCTGTCAGTGTAGTTGCTTAAATACAGTAAAAGTTGCTTACAGTAAAAACATTCTGGATTCACAAAAAGAGTCAGTTCTTTACCATTTCCATAAATTATATGAGGTTTCAGATCTTTGGTTCTGATTTTATCTAGCACTCTCTTCACTGAAAGAATTCCCGCTATATTAGTTCCATCTTTTGTCCAAATTTCACCAAAAATGAAATAACCATCAGTGTTATAAAACAAGATTGAACTACCTGGAATAAGAACAGCATAAGTTTTAGGTATAGGAGTTTCTAAAACACTCTCAATCTTTACGTCTGGAAATAAATTCTGTAAGTCTCTTTGAATCTCCTCTTTTGTGTTCGCAAAAACTTCACATACTGAAACTAAAAACATCAGAACAAAAACAGAAACTGTTGTTCTCAATCTACCCATATTTTCTCCACTTTGCTCTTTTTGCTTTTATAATTAGATTTGAAATTAGATTCAGCAATAGAAAATAAAGTTTTTGTAACTTCACAATAAGGACTTTTCATACTTATATCGCCTAGATGTTCCCTAAAAGCTATACATCCACCACCACACATAAAAAATAAATTACAGTTTTTACACTCAACTGGAATACTAGCATGGACTTTAATCTTGTGAAATAGAAAGTTTTTCACAACCATATCAAGGTCATCATTCACGAAATTGCCATAAGGAGTAAAGCCTAGATCCGAATAAACAGCACACTTATATAGATTTCCATAGGGGTCTATATGAAATATAGAATCAAAACAATAACCAGAAAAATTACATCTGAGCTTCCTGAAAGGATCAACTATCACTTCCTCAAAATGAAAATAAGGAAATACTATATGTCCAAGAGAAGAAGCTACCTCAACCGATCTTATAAGTGCTTTAATATACGTAGACGTATCAATAAACAGGTCAGGGGTTCCAAAAGATGCATTTCCTGCATTATATACTTTATTAAGCTTTACATAAAATCCGTATTTATAAGATTTTTCAACAATTTCTTCTATTTTGTCCTCGTTCTCTTTTGTAATCATTGATATAACATGCCCC
>JAWAJM010000024.1:0-7306 GCA_038996625.1 Candidatus Aenigmatarchaeota archaeon | reverse complement strand
AGTTTGTTCTTGAAAACCCTCATTTATATCAACTACCAAGATAGCTAGATCAGCAATTGAAGTACCTTTAACTCTCATACTAATAAATGCTGCATGTCCAGGGGTATCAATAAAAAGTAGTCCAGGAACCTCTAATTTAATTTTCATCTTTTCAATCAACTCTTTACAAAAATTTTCTATAACCTTTATAGGAACGAAGCTAGCACCAACATGCTGAGTTAGTTCTCCAGGCTCCAATCTTGTTATACAGGTACCCCTAATTGCATCTAACAATGTTGTTTTTCCATGGTCTACGTGCCCTACTGTTACTACTATGGGGCTTCTTATTTTTTCGTTCATAAGATTTAAAAGTTTTTATGAATAAAATTATTAATGTGTTTAGGAATATTTGAAAAAATCAAAGAAATTTTTGGTGGAAAAAAGAAGTCACAAAAAAAGAAGCGATGAAATTGTTTTTTTCTTCGAATTTTATCTAATTTTATCTGACTTTTTTAGTAGTATTTATTTTTAGTACTCGCCCCCGGCGGGATTTGAACCCGCGACCGTCACCTTTCATCCTTTTTATCAAACCTTCTCGATAGAAGGGTGCCGCTCTATCCAAGCTGAGCTACGGGGGCACTACATAAATATTTTATTTGACAAAGTTATTAAAAACTATCATGGTATCTATAGAGGAAATAAAAAATATAGAGAGGAAATGGCAGAAAAAATGGGAAGAAAGCAGAGTATTTGAAGCAAATGTAGAAAAAAACAGGAGAAAATTTTTTATAACATTTCCATACCCATATGTAAATGGTGCCCCCCATATAGGGCATAGCTATACATTTTTTAGAATAGACTCCTATGCAAGGTTTAAGAGACTACAAGGCTATAATGTTCTTTTTCCTCAATCATTTCATGCAACAGGAGAACCGATTTTAGGAGCTATAGAAAGGTTAAAAGAGGGAGATGAAACACAAATAGAAACATTTAAACTTTTTGGTGCATCTGACGAAGAAATAAAAAAATTTATCGAGAATGGAGCAGAATATGTAGCAAGATACTGGATGGGAAAATGGATAGAGAATTTCAAATTAGCTGGAATGAGTATAGATTGGAGAAGAACATTTATTACTGCAATAACACCAATTTATAATAGATTTATTGAATGGCAATATAAAACTTTAAGAAAAAAAGGTTATGTCGTACAAGGAACACATCCAGTTATATGGTGTCCAAAGTGTCAATCTCCTACGGGCGATCATGATAGATTAAAAGGAGAAGGAGAAAGTCCAATAAAGTTCTATATAATAAAGTTTAGATTGGAAACTGGGGAAATAATTCCTTGCGCAACTCTTAGACCAGAAACAGTTTATGGCGCAACAAATATTTGGATTAAAGAAAATGAAGTTTATGTTAAAGCAAAAGTAGATAATGAAGTTTGGATTCTAAGTAATTATGCGATTATTAAGTTAAAAGATCAGCTTAAGAAAATAGAAAAAATTGGAGAAGTTTTAGCAAAGGATTTAGTTGGTAAATTAGTAGAAAATCCAATTACTAAAGAAAAGATACCAATACTTCCTGCAAATTTTGTAGATCCAAATATTGGTACGGGAATAGTCATGTCAGTGCCAGCACACGCTCCTTATGACTATATAGGTTTAGAGGATTCTAAAAAAAGTGGAGATGCTATTGTAAAAGAATTTGCAGAAAAAATAAAAATAAAAGTTATAATTAAATCTCCAGATTATAAAGAAATACCCGCTAAAGAAGCGTGTGAAAAGTTTGAAGTTAGAAATCAAGAAGAAAAAGAAAAACTCGACATAGCTACTGAAGAAGTTTACAAAAGAGAATTTCACAAGGGTGTCATGTTAGTTGAAGATTTTCGAAATGTTCCAGTTAGTTTAGCTAAGGAAAGAGTTATTGAAAAATTGTCTGAAATAAATTCTCTATCTTCAATTTGGGAGCCAAGTGGAGAAGTTATTTGTAGATGCAAAACAAGATGTCACGTTAAAATTTTGGAAAATCAATGGTTTTTGAAGTATTCTGATAAAGAGTGGAAAAATAAAGTTAAGGAAGCTATTTCCAAAATGAAAATATATCCAGAAGAAGCAAGAGAACAGTTTATAAACACTGTAGAGTGGCTGGAGAATAAAGCTTGCACAAGAAAAACAGGACTGGGGACAAAACTGCCTTGGGATAAAGATTGGATAGTTGAGACGTTAAGCGATTCAACTATATATATGGCATTGTATACAATTTATCACTTAATAAAAGATCTAGATGCAGACAAAATTAAAGATTCATTTTTTGATTACATATTTCTAGGAATAGGTAATTTAGAAGAAGTTTCAAAAGAAAACCAAATTGATAAAAATTTAATTTTGAGAGCAAGAGAAGAATTTGAATACTTTTATCCAGTAGATTTAAGAGGTTCCGGTAAAGACTTAATTCAAAATCATCTAACATTTTATATTTTTCATCATACAGCAATTTGGGAAAGTGAAAAATATTGGCCTAGGATAATTGCTGTAAATGGTTTTGTTAATGTTGCTGGAGAAAAGATGAGTAAGAGCAAGGGAAATATAATTCCCCTGAGAAACGTTTTAGAAGACTATGGAAGTGATTTAGTAAGAATAAATATAATCTCCTCTGCAGAAGATTTAAACGATGCCGATTGGAGATTCGAAAATTTAGAAACATTCAAAGAGAGGATAGATTTTATATTCAATATAGTTAGAAATCTAAATAAGTGCAAGGAAAAAAGTCTATCAAATTTAGATAAATTTTTAGTAAATTTTATTAGAAAAAAGATTTTGGATGCTGAGAAAGCTTATGAAGAATTAAAATTTAGAAGTGCAACACAACTTTTAATTTTTGATTCTATAAGTGCGATAAAGTGGTATATAAATAGGATTGGTTCTTTTGAAGAATGTAACAAAATAGTTTTGAAAGAAGTTTTGGAAAATCTAGTTAGAGCCACATCACCATTACTTCCTCATATTTCTGAAGAAATTTGGAATATTCTTGGAAACAAAGAATTTGTCTTTGAATCAGGATACCCAAAATTTGAAAATGTGGATGAGTACTATATTTTACTAGAAGATTTTGTAAGACAAACTATTGACGATATAAGAGAGATAATATCTTTCAAAAAGATAAGACCAAAAGAAATTTACTTAATAGTTGGAGCAAAATGGAAGTTTGACTTATACAAAAAGTTTTTAACCGAAGAAAATCCTAACTTAGATTTGTTTTTATTTAATCTAGATGATAAAACTTTGGTTGAAGAGGCTAAAAAATATTATGGAAAACTTGTGGAAATGAAAAGAAAAAACGAAATAAGAACAATAATTGAAAGAGAGGATCAAATAAAAGCATTATTAGAAAGTAAAGAATTTATTGAGAGAGAATTTAACTGCAAGGTTATAATAGAAGAAGAGGAGAAAAGCTCTTTGGATAAAAGAAAGCAAGCAACGCCTCTTAAGATTGCCATATATATTTTAAAAAATTAGCCAAGCAAAATGGATATTGTTTCTATTGTTGCACCCAATAGAAGCAATAAGGTAGCTAATGAAAGTAAAAATGCGACATCCCATATAATGCTTTTACCTAACTTATTTCTTATTATAGTATTTGAAGCTATCCCCCCAGCTATAGCACCTAAAAAATATGCTAGTATCTCTAAACTTCCATGTGGAAAGTATACCATAACAGCCAAAGGTATTGCGTATAACCCACCAATTGCCTTTGCTGTCATTCCAATTGCAGTCGAAAGTATTGAAGCATTCCAAGTAAGTATAAAGATAGCTCCAGCACCATATACAAAAGAAAAAATAAAGCATACTAATAAAACACCAAGGTTGTTAATTAAAATTGTTTGAAAAGTTCCTCCAAAAGAAAAATAACCTCTTATTGCTCTTATTTCGTTTATTTGTGTACGAAAGGTTATTTCCGCTATTTCAGCTGGTAGAATCAAATAAAGAATAGACAAAACTAAAGTTATTCCACAAAATATTGCAGCATAGGAAACTATAATTTCTTTATAGTAACCAAATATGGATATTACATTACTTGGCTTACTTTTTTTACTTATTTTAAACGCTAATAGGTTAAGTTTTGATGTTATTGGAACTAAACCAATAGTTATAAGAAAAACTGAATATAAGCCAACATCTTTTCCAAAAATTAATACGGATATTATAAAAGAAAATAGTGTTATTATACTAGAAGCTAGAAAGATTTGTATTGGACTTTTTAATCCAACTTTAACTTTAACTAGAGACTCCAATACCATAAAATTATTGTGTAGGAAAAAGTTTTATTCTTTCTAAAAAAGAAAAAAGTATGAGAAAAGAAGTTTTGGTACTGTTTTTGGTTTTAATATTATTTTTATCTAGCTTAGCTTATAATTATGCGATTTTCTTTAATTATAATAAGAGAGTAGAAATACCAAAAGAGAAAATTTTAAATAAAATATCTGAAGAGGAACGAAACCTAGCACTTCAGTATGGCTATACGTTGATTTATTATAACTACAGTAATGAGTATGATGAAATAAAAAACTATCTGGAGAGTTTGACTTATGATAAAGCTATTATTTTGATTTTAAATAGAGGTGAGGAAAAAATTATTGTAGAAAGTTTGAAAGGAAAAAGAGAATTATATAAACCATCTTTAAATGAAACTTTTAATTTAGTATGCGAAATAGCAATAGATTCTCCATTAGACTGTTTGTTGAGGGAAATAGAATGAAAGAGGAAAAAGAAGAAATAAGAATTTATCTGGAAAAAGAAAAAGCCTTTTCAACTAATTTAGATTTATCGCAGAGTTTTTTTGGTGATGTTAAAAACAATAAGGTTTACCTAGATCCAATAGAAGTTATTTATTTAGCTAATATAAGAAACGCTAAGGTTTTTGATGGAAAAAACCAATTATCTCTCTCTCAAATTTTTCAAAAATTTTTTTCGTTCCATTCTTTTGTTAGGTATAGTGTATTTAGAGATTGGAGAGATAGGGGGCTTTTTATTTCCTTTCCTAAGAAATTAGAGACTAAAGATTATGGTAAGAGTCCAGTAAAAAAGTATCCATCATCAGACTTTAAAATATTGACAAACTTTACTTTGTATTTTTTAAGAGAAGAGTGTTTTTCCTTAGCTTTCGGAAAAGAGGCTAAGAAAGCTTATGAAGAATATTGGTTTGGCCAATGGGGAGTCTATAAAAATTATGAACGAGGAAATAATTTAACTTTAGATCCAATTGAAACTTTATATCTAGCAAAAAAAGGATTTGACGTTGTTGATATTTTTTCGAATGAAAAAATACAGTATGAAGATTTGGTTAAAGAAATAGAAAAGAGAATTCCACATATTACAAGAATTTTAGAAGTTTATGAAGATTGGCGAGATAAAGGTTTTATATTAAAAACTGGTTTTAAATTCGGCACTCATTTTAGAATTTATTTTCCCGGAGCAAAACCAGTATCTAATAAAAAAGAATGGATTCATTCTAAACATGTTCTTCATGTTTTTCCAAAGGAAGTTAGCATGCCTATGAGTGAATGGTCAAGAGCGATAAGAGTTGCACACAGTGTTAGAAAAACATTCATAATGGCAATTCCTGGAATGAAAAAGGAGGATTATTTAAGAGAAAAGACACCAATTGATTTTGTTGCTTGGCATAGAAAATCTGGAAATCAAGTTGAAAGACCAGACAAAGATAATCCCTCATTTTTAATCATTTCCTTAAATGAAGATGAAAACTTGAGCGGAAAAATGTTGGCTAGTGCTTTAGATAGAGCAGATGAATTAGGATTAAGATTGTTGATAGCTATTAATGATAGGGAGACTAGTATAACATATTATTTAGCAAATAGGATAGAGCTTCCTGGTTCAGAACATAAATATTATGAGATAGAATGGTTCACTCCTTAAACGATATTAAAGAGGCATAACCTACAACATTTAGATAATCTTTACTTACTTCTGCACTAGTAGAGTGTTTAACAAGTTTGATTTTTCCACCTAAAATTTTAGTTATTTCCATAAGGACTGCAATAGCTCCGTAGCCGCATGCACTAATTTTCCACTTATTTATTGTTTTGTAAAACTTTTCTAAATCTAAAGAAATTATAGCGTCAATTAACTTTTCATCTTTTTCATTAACAGAAGCGTAATTTTCATAATGAGTAAAATCTGAACTTGCAATTAGTAAAAACTCTTCATTCGTTTTAACTAAAGCATTTGCTAAATCTTTTGCGACACTAATTGATTGATTCATTAAACAAATAGGAACAATCTTAAAATTATTTTTATATAAAAATTGAAGAAAAGGAACTTGAACTTCAATTGAATGCTCTTCTAAATGTGCTTCAAAATCTTCTTTAGCAAAAAGAGAATTTTCGATAACTTTTTTAGAAAAGTTTTCATCAACTTCTACTTCACCAAGTGGAGTTTTCCACTTACCTTTATAAAAAACAGAAACTTCTTTCCCCAAACCAGTATGATTAGGTCCAATTATTACTGCGCGAAAAATATTTTTTGGAAGAAGAGAGTATGCATAAGTAGCAGTTAAACCAGAATAAATATATCCCGCATGCGGTACAATGATGCCGATAATTTCTTCTTTAATTTTATCTAATTTAACTTTTTCAAAAAAATCTTTTAAAACTTTTTCAATCTCTTTTTTTGATTTTGGATAAAAAAATCCAGCAAATTTAGCCTCTCTTATCATAACTATTTATCTTTTGCAAACTTTTAATTTTAGGAATTACTATTGTACCTTCTTCTTTATTACCTATTTCAATAGCTTCTTTTTTTAAAAAAAGATATGCGGTATAAGCAGCTGTTATTGCGTCTAATTCGTCGGCATTAATATTTTCTTTATTTATTCTTATTCCTAAATCAATTAAACCTTTTTTTAGATTTTCTAAACCATTTTGCTTACGAGGAATTTTCAATATATCTTGTGTTGCACCAGGATAAACTTCAATTACTCTAAATCCAAGTCTTTCAAATTTTTTCTTTAACTTTATCCCTCTATGAGTTAACTTTCTCATTGGCCCCAATGAGAGTGGAAAAAATTTGATTTTGAGCTTTAATAGGACTCTGTCGCATTCTCTTAGATGCGGACCAACTTTCTTTAAATTCTTCCTTCCAATAGGTAAACTAAGAGGAGCGTCTATTGCTATTATTTTTGGTTCAACTTTTTTAATAAGTTCAATAATTTCTTTATCCGTATTTAATGTTAGACAAGATGCGTTTAGCTTTTCATCTAAGATACATATTCCCGTGTTCCTTTTTTCACTTCCCGCTAAATCTATTCCTAC
>JAWAJM010000023.1:0-7523 GCA_038996625.1 Candidatus Aenigmatarchaeota archaeon | reverse complement strand
GTAAAAAAATAAAAAAGTAGAAGAATAAATACAAAAATAAAATTTTGTTTTATCATAAAATTTATCATTAACTAAAATTATAAATTTAATGCTTAATAAGCTAGCTGAATACTTTATAAACCCACTAGCAGAAGGATACACGTTTGGTAAAACCCTTTTTTACTTCATATTTTTCTTAATAATATCAGTTGTGGCTTTCAAGATAGCAAACAAAAACAGAGTTAAAATAAATTTAAAATTATTCTTTTCATTTCTTCCATATTTAACTTTAGCTTCTACTGTGAGAGTTTTAAGAGATTATTTAATTTTAGAAAGCAGCATATTTGTTACTCCTTGGATCCAAATTTTATTCCTAATTCCTTTTTTTCTATTTTTATTTTTATGTAGAAAATTTAACCAAGAAATCTTACAAAAAATTTTTTTAATATTTAGCTTAATTCTGTTAGGAATTGCACTTTCTTATTTACCTATTAAAAACTCGATGGCAATTGTTTTATCAATTTTGATTTTAATCTTTTCTTATTTTATAGTGAAGAAAATAAAATACTCTCATATAAACAAACTTCTTGTTTTTTCAATAATTTATGAATTTTCAATAACCATAGTAAATGTTTTCTATTTTAACTTTTACGAACAACACTTCCTAACTAGATATATAATGGAAAATTTCCCAATTTTGTATCCATTAACTAGGATTATTATAGCTCTTCTTTTAATTAAAACCTTAGATAATTACATAAAAGAAACCCAAACAAATAACTTCTTTAAAATATACTTAACAACTATTTCTTTATCTATAGGTATAAGAAACTGTCTACAAGCAATAGCATGTTGCTAGTTTTACTTTAAAAATTGATTAATAAGCCTCATACCAATGGCAGATATAGAAAAACATAATAAAGACAAAACAAATATTATTTCTAAGTCCTTTAGTGGTAAACTAACCGCTTTTAAATAAGTGTTAAGTGGAGAATAGATCAATAAAATTTGAAGGATTATTACTCCAATTAAAGCCAAAATCAATAACTTGTTCTCTAACCAGTATTTTAACCCAATCATATTTTCACTGTATCTAATCGCTGCAATTAGTATCATTTCAAAAAATACAAAAGAAGAAAATACGACTGTTCTTATTTCTTCTATAGAATAACTATGTAGTAAAAATGGAATTAAAATCATAGATATACCCATACTTGTTCCCAAGATAAAAATTTTAAAGATCATTCTCCTATCTATTATTCCTTCCTTTTTATTTCTTGGATTTCTTTTCATAATATTTGGCTCTGCTGGATCAAGAGAAAGAGCTAATGCTGGCGGTCCGTCTGTAACTAAATTAATCCACAAAATTTGTATTGGATATAGTAAAACGTAAGGTAAAAATAACAAGCTAGATAAGACAACAAAAACTTCAGCTATACAAGTTCCAAAAAGAAATAGGATAAACTTTTTCATATTGTCGTAAATTCTTCTTCCTTCTTTTATTGCATCTCTAATAGTTGCAAAATTATCATCTAATAAAACAATATCACTTGCTTCTTTTGCCACTTCTGTTCCTTTAATTCCCATAGAAATGCCAACATCGGCTTTTTTAAGAGCCAAAGCATCATTTACACCATCTCCAGTCATTGCAACGACATAACCTTTCTTTTTTAAAATTTCCAATAATCTAAGTTTGTGAAATGGATTTGTTCTTGCAAAAATGTTTATCCCTCTATCTAATAAATTAGAAATTTCATCATCGCTCATTCTATCTAAATCTTCGCCCTTAACAAAACCTTCAGTTTTTATTCCAACCTCTTTTGCGACAGCCAAAGAAGTAATTTCATTATCACCAGTAATCATTATTATTCTAATTCCAGCAGAATAACATTCTTTAACTGCATCTTTAACTTCTTTTCTAGGGGGATCTGAAATTAGAACAAGGCCCACAAATATTAGATCCTTCTCCTCTAATTTTCCTTCTTTATATGCCAAGGCCAAAACTCTATAGGCTTGTGACGCAAACTCTTTGTTTTTATCTAAAATTTTGTTTTTCAAATCTTCATTTAATTCAATAATACTATTGTTAGCTATAATTCTATTACACTTAGAAACAACGATTTCTGGTGCGCCTTTAGAAAAAACTATATTTTTGCTTCCGTCAGTACATAAAACGGTCATCATTTTTCTTTCTGAAGTAAAATGAATTTCGTCTAACCTGTTATATTCTTCTTTTTCTATGAATTTTGATGAATATTCCTTCAAAGCAATGTCTGTTTCGTCCCCGACCAATTTTTCCTCGTTTCCAATTCTTATAAACTTAGAGTCATTACAATAATAACAAATTTCTATAGCTAATTTTTTTGCATAATCACTTTCTTCAAAAAACCAAATATCCCTAACTTTCATTTTACCTTCAGTAATTGTACCTGTTTTGTCTGTACAAATGACATCAACAGAGCCTATAGATTCTATTATAGCAAGTTTTCTGACTAAAGCGTTTTTATCAATCATTTTCTTAGCAGCAATAGATAAACTAGCAGTAATGACTGCTGGTAGTCCTTCAGGTACTGCCGCTACTGCAAGAGCTATAGATATTAGAAAAGACTCTAAAACTCCAAACTTTCTAAAAGTCAATATAAATGTAATAACTATTAGAGTAACTATTATCTTGACAACGTAAAAAGTAAATTTGTTTATTTCTTTATGAAAAGGTGTTTCTTCCTCTTTTAATTCTCCCATCTTTTTTGCAATTTTTCCAATTTCGGTTTTCATTCCTGTTGCATAAACCTTTGCGATAGCTTTACCTATAAAAACGTTACAACCAGAAAAAATTTTATCTCCTTTCTTTTTCTTAACAGCTCTTGATTCTCCAGTTAATATAGATTCGTCAACTTCTATTATTCCATCTACTACTTCAGCATCAGCAGGTATAATATCTCCTCCTTCTATAACAATCAAATCTTCTGGAACAATTTCAGAGCTTTCTATCTCAAATATTTTACCTTCTCTAATAACCTTAGCTCTAGGTGTCGATAACTTTTTTAATGCCTCTATACTTTTCTCTGCCTTATACTCTTGAATGAAACCAGCTAGAGTTGAAATTAATATTATTGCCAAAATAAAAATCGAATCCAAAAAATCTTCCTTTTTTATATAATTCAAAGAAAAAGAAAAAATAGAAGCAAAAACCATAAGTAAGATTAAAGGCGATTTAAACTGATTAAATAATATCTTTAGAGCTGAAACTTTTCTTTTTTCTTCTATTTCGTTTTTTCCATAAATTTCTAATCTTTTTTTAGCTTCTTCAAAAGTTAGTCCAAAGTATTTTTCCATTTTCTTTACTATAAATTTCTTTAATATAACTATTTGTTTGATATACTTTTTAATAAATTATCTACTCGTTTTTTTAAATCCTCAATATTTGAATTGTTTTCTATTATGATATCTGAAATCTCTTTTATTTTATCTAAACCTAATTTTGTTACATCATTCTTATCTCTTTCTAAAAATTCTTCAAAACTTAAGTTAAAATCAGGATCTTGTGCTTTTCTTCTTTCATATCTTAATTTGACATCTGTTTCTATCCATATCAAATAAAAATTGTATTTGAACTTTTCTCTAAAAACCTCAACCTCATTTAAACTTCTAAATCCAGTAACAACTACCTTATCTTTATTCTCCTCTACTATTTTTTTGATTAACAATCTAGCAAATACAGCTTCATCGTTGTACTTTTTTCTTATAATGCTACCAACTTCACTTAAAACCCTCTTTTTTTCTTCTAGGCCCAAATTTTCTTTAATTAAACCAAGTTTTTTAGCTTCCTCTTCAATAATTTGTGAAAATTCTAACACTGTGAAATTGTATTTTTCCTTTAAGTAATTTGCAACTTCTGTTTTACCTGAAGCTGCGTACCCGCTTAAACCTATAACTAACATATAACATAAGGTATCTGTAGTTTTTAAATAGAACGAGTAAAAAAATTATACTCTTCTTCCTCTTCTTCCACCTTTTCTTCTCATAAAACCGTGTATTATTGGTGTCACGTCCTCTATTAAACCTATTTTTAATCCGGCCTTAGCTAAAGCTCTAATTGCTGCTTGTGCTCCTGGTCCTGGTATTTTAGTCTTAATTCCTCCCGGTGCTCTCACTCTTATATGAACACCAACAATTCCCTTTTTAAGAGCTTCTTCTGCAGCTTTTTTAGCTGCTAGCATTGCAGGATAAGGCATTCCTCCTTCTCTATCTTTATCTGTCATCATTCCGCTAGAATATCTCGCTATAGTTTCTGCTCCACTCAAATCTGTAATATGAACTATAGTAGAATTTGGGCTAGAAAAAATATGTGCTACTCCCCATTTTTCTTTTTTTTCATTCATTTCTTCTCAACCTTTATATCACATTCTATTTTGTCTTCTTCTTCTCTTGGAACTAAATAGCTTGGGTATACTACTTTTCTTCCATTTATTTTAACATGACCATGAACGATAAATTGTCTTGCTTGTTTAATTGTGTTAGCTAAACCTTTTCTATATACTATAGTTTGCAATCTTCTATTAAGTATATCCTTAACTGTTAAACTTAAAACTGTATCCAAATTTGCGTTTTCATCAACCAATCCCATTTTATATAACTTTCCAAGTAATATCTTTTCTCTATCTTTATCTTTGATTGCATTTAACTTTCTAGCTAACCTTCTATATTTTCTAAGTATCTCTTTTGCTCTCCATAGCTCCTTTTTTCTCCTGAGCCCATATTCTATCATAAGCTTTCTTTCCTCTTCCAAAAGCGACTTATCCCACGGTCTTCTCGGTTTTTTGTATTTTTTTCTAAATCTTTTCATTTATATCACTTCTTTTCTTCTTTTTGTTGTTGCGAGACCATTTGTTTCATCTTTCCTCTCAAAACCCCAACGGTTCTACCTTTTCTAAAGTGACTTCTTGTTTTTTGTCCTCTAACAGGTAAACCATACATATGTCTAAATCCTTTATATGTTTTTAATTCAATCTCTCTTTTAATATCAAAACTTTCGGCTATTTTCACGTCAGGTCCAACCAAGTGTCTATCTATTCCTAATTCAGGATCTTTTCTTCTATTGTAAACAAAAGAAGGTATTCCATATTTTTCTGGATTTTTCAAACAATCCTCTATTTTTTCTATCTCTTCTTGACTCAAACTTCCAATTTTTCTTTTTGCATCCAAACCCAAAGCTGTTAAAATAGCCTTAGAAAAAGTATAGCTAACTCCCTTTATTCCTGTTAATCCATAAAGTAAATTTTTGTTAGCTATTAAATCCGTATTAAAAATTCTAACTATTCCTTCTATTTTTTTTGATTTTTCTTCTCTAGGCTTTTTAAATTCCTTTTTTTCTATGGTTTTTTCTTCTTTTTCCTTCAATTTTGCTTCATCCTTCGGTTTCGATATTCCCATAATTATCAAATTTTAATCTATTTTTTAAGTTTTTAACCTTTTATAATAATTTATTTACCAAACATTTAGAAAGCTTGTCGGCAATCTTCATTGCCTTTGGATAGGTAAAATTAATTTTTTCTATAAAAATTTTTAAGCTATCAAAATCTATGTTAGAACCTATACTAAAGTAATATCTATTAATTTTTATACCAACTTTGGTGTTATTTAAATAAATAATGTCATCAATAACATCTCCAAACAAATATTTTTTTGCTATTCCAATAGTTGGTTTATTTGTTATAACTCCGACATAAGTAGCTAATCCTGCCATTCTAGGATGAGATAAACCATGTCCATCAACAATAATCAAATCATATTTCTTTTTAACTTTTTTAATAAGTTTTACCATAAAATTACCTTCTCTAAAAAACAATAAACCTGGTATATATGGGAATCTTACTAAATCTTTTCTATAATAAACCTCTAACACTTCATCCTTTTTTAAATCATAAAGAACAGCCACAGTAACAACTTTATCTTTTTTATATGCAGCATCTAAACATAAAATTCTTTCAATATTTTTAACTTTTTTGAATTTTACTCTATTTGCAATATTTTCCTGAATTTTAATTAGATTCTGAATAAAATTCATTTTTTATCTTTTTCTCTCTAATTTATAAAATGAGTATTGATAGAGATAACATTAATTACGAAGTTTTAGATTATCCCGATGAATTCATACCCATAATATACAATTATCCAAACGAGTTTTTACTATTCCCAGACGGTTTAGAAATACTTATGGAGAGTTTAGACTACGAATTATTTTACGCAAAAATTAAGGATAATAACAAAGTTGCTTTTGTTTACAACAATTATTTTGATGATTCATCAATTATAATAGATACCTCTATTATAGCTTATAAATATCTTTACTATACAATTTATCTACTAAAAATAGAAAAGTGCTATGAAGTTTATGAAGATTATGAGGAAGATATTACAAAGAATATAATAGAACTTATAAGATATTATCCGAAAAAAGTAGATATGCTCTATCTTTTGGGGGAAGATTATCTAGATAGTTATGAACGTTCATTAAAATCTCTACTTAAACCTTATCTTTCTTCTCCTTACCATTACTTTCTAAAACCCATTTCAAAACCTTTATAGCCATATTAAACTCATCTATATTTCTAATTCCAAACTCATTATACAGTTCGATCTCATTTTTAGCATTTAATAACTCTTTGAGTTTTTTCTCTATTTCTTCACTACTCCGCACTTCAATTTTCACCTCAATAAAATTTTAGTACAAAACTTGTTTATAAGCTTTTTTAAATATGTGTTGGACCGGCCGGGATTCGAACCCGGAGCCTCCGCTTTGCAAGAGCGGCGATCTACCATTGATCTACCGGCCCTTATATATATGAAATAAAAAAAGAAAAAATTAAACCTTTCTTTTTCTAATTTTTTCTATATTATCGCAAGCTAATTTAACATGGCAACCTTTACACACTCTTTCTCTATAATTTGGTAATCTAGACTTGGGTGGTATTCTATTGGATGAATAAATCCTAAATATCTTTGAAATTGTTCTCATGAAATTTTCAACATTTTTTTTACTAATATCGATTTTCACTAGGCTGTTAGTTTGAGAATAGAATATGAACGAATGTTTGATGTGGGTTCTAAAATAGTTTCCTAAAAGTAAAGCTTCGCCTATACTCTGAATTAAATGTTCTCTTTTAATTCTCCCCCTATATGAAGCGTGTTTTATTTCAATTGGATACAAGTCTTCTCCCTTAAAGGCTATTAAGTCTATCGAACCTATTAATCCCAACCTAATACTAAAAATTGTCCTCTCTGGTAAAATTAAATCAAAGTTTTCCCTCTTTATTTCTTCCATAAATTTTTTAACTATCTCTTCCATTTCCTCAGATTTAATTTGAACTGCCCCTTCAAAAATTTTTAAACCATAATTTACACTTTCTTTTATTAGTACATTTTCTTCTTTTTTCCCTAGATTCTCAATAAAATTTTTAATAGATAGATGTAAGGCTTCACCATCCCATACTTTTCCCACCTTTTCTTTTTCTTGTTTGGCCAAAACTATTTTTTCTAGCCAC
>JAWAJM010000022.1:0-7602 GCA_038996625.1 Candidatus Aenigmatarchaeota archaeon | reverse complement strand
ATAATTTCTGCTTCGAATTTGTAGAATTCCATACCCTCCTTTGTCCATTCATTTTGAGGTAAGCCAGCCTTAATGCATAGCTGAGATAAAAACGTTTCTTTCTTTGGTAACTCGTCCCAAACTTGAGGTAAAAATAGAGCAGACCTTATCCCTTTTTTTATTATTATACCATCTTTAAATGGTCTAATCTTTTCTAAAATTTCCTTATAATCTTTTCCTTCTATTTTTTCTGGCTTACTTAATATAGAGACTTCTATGAATATTTCCTTAAGCTCTTTTTCGTTTAAAGGTGCAAATCTAGGATCTTTAGTTGCTGATATGGCAGCCTCGATTATTCCATCTATTAATGGTTTTGTTGGATATGGCAAACCTATACAGCCTCTTAAATAACTCTGATTATTTACCTTTTTGTATATTGTTACAAATACTCCTCTCTTTTCATTTAACTCGTTAGGATATTCCTTAGGTTTTGAAATTATCCTATTTGTTTTTACATAAATTTCAATTGCTTTTTTAGCAAGGTTTATAATGAATTTTTTAGTCTCTTCTTCCATTATCTAATTTTACTTCCTTCCTTTACATCTTTTACTGGTTGAAGCAAAGCGATGTTGCTATCATCTTCAGCGGCAAGAATCATGCACTCAGATTCTATACCCATAATTTTTCTTTTTTCCAAATTTGTTACAAAAATAAACTTTTTACCTAGAAGTTCTTCCGGTTTATAATACTGTTTTATTCCAGAAACTGCTACTCTTTTTTCATTGCCAAAATCAACAATTAACTTATACAATTTATTTGAATTTGGAATATCCTCTACTTTAATAACCTTTCCGACTCTAATCTCAATTTTTGAAAAATCGTCGTAGCTTACAACCATTCTAAAAAATTAAAAAGAAAAAATAAAAATTTTATACTACTTTTTTCTTCTAGATTTTCTTTCTTTTTTCTCCATCTCTTTTTCTTCTTTTTGAAGTTCTTTCTCAATTTTCCACTCGTCCCATTCTAGCCAAACTATCAAAACTCCTAACAGAAGAACAAACAATGGTAAAGCCCCGTTTATTACTGTTAATACATCTTTTAAAGCTGGTGCCAAAACTCCTGGAATTCCTGCAAAAATATAGTATATGCTCGCTAGAACCAATATTACTCCTATCAATGCTTTCGCCAGCGGATGCATACTATCACTAAAAATAATTTCAAATTAAAACATTTAAATCTAAAGAAACAATTGGTTTTTTATGATAAACTTGTATGATGCACTAGCAAAATTGTGGAAAATGAGATTTAAAAAGAATGAACTAGAAACCTTAGTAAAAAAAAGACTAGAAGAATGGAGAAAACAACCAGCTGTCATTAGAGTTGAAAAACCTACGAGATTGGATAGAGCTAGAGCCTTAGGTTACAAAGCTAAACAAGGATTTATAATTGCTAGAGTTAGAGTTAGAAAAGGAGGAAAGCCAAGAAGATTGTATGAAAGATCTGGAGGTAGAAAACCGTCTTCTGCAGGCTTACTTAAATTTACAGCAAGAAAATCTGACAGATGGATAGCAGAAGAGAGGGCAGCGAGAAAATTCCCCAATTTGGAAGTATTAAATTCTTATTATGTTGGTGAGGATGGAACGTATAAATGGTTTGAAGTAATATTAGTTGATCCTCACCATCCTAATATACAAAATGATCCAAAAATAAACTGGATTTGCTCCTCAAAAAATAGAAGAAGAGTTTTTAGAGGTTTAACGAGTGCTGGTAAAAAATCAAGGGGATTAAAGTCATAAATTTTTGAAGAACAAAAATAAATTCTATGCCTAAACTAGAAAAAAAATTTGATATTCCACAGTTGATATTTTTAGGAATAGCAAACATAATTGGAGCCGGAATATATGTAGTTGGTGGTATAGCGGCTGGGATTGCTGGTCCGTCTGTAATAATTTCTTTTATAATAGCTGGGATTATTGCAACTTTAACTGCACTTGTTATCGCAGAGCTATCTTCCGCTATAACAGATATTGGAGAATCTTACACATATTCGAAAAAGGCATTTGGAAATTATATTGGTTTTATTGTTGGTTTTATCAGATTATTAAGTTCTATATTTTCAACTACCTCTGTGGCAATAGGATTTTCGGCTTATTTAATGACATTCTTTTTTTCTACTTATAATTCTTCATTTTTTCTATACATGATTTCTATATCAGTAATAGTTCTTTCGTGTATACTAAATATTGTAGGAATTTCTAAAATGATTAAATTCGCCACAATTTTAACTATTTTTAAAATATTTGCCCTGTCTTTTTTTGTAATTCTTGGATTTTATTATTTAATAGAGAATTTTGATCCAAATAAATTAATTCCGCCATTTCCAAACGGATTTAAATCCACTTTAGAGGCATCCAGTTTGGTTTTTTTCGCTTACATAGGCTTTCAGACTATTGCCTTAGCTTCTGAAGAAACAAAAAATCCTAAAAAAAATATTCCTTTAGCTATTTTTTTCACCATGCTATTTTGTTCCATTCTATATGTCTTAATATCTTTAATTCAGGTCGCCTCTGTACATTGGTATGAGTTAAAAAATGTGGAATATTCCTTACTTTATATAACGAGAAAAATAACTGATAATTACATCGTAAATCTTTTAATAACCTCTTCTGCTTTAGCTGCAATGCTCTCTGTATTACTAACAACAGTATATTCAAGCTCAAGAATTGCTTACGCTCTAGCAAAGGATGGTTTTCTTCCCTCTTTTTTCAAAAAAATTAATGAAAAATATAAAACTCCACTGTATTCTGTTATAATTTCTTCTCTTTTAAGTATTTTTGTTTTGACAATAAAAAACTTATCAACTCTAATATCTTTCGTGAGCTTTGGTTATTTGGTAATATTTTTAATTACACACCTAAGTTTGATGAAACTTAAGAAAAAAATTAGACCAAAATTTGAATTGCCATTTTATCCATCAATACCAATAATTTCTATATTTTTAATAATTGTTTTGTTACTGTTTTTAGAAAATACAGCTAAGATATTAGGTATTGCCTTTATTTTAGTGGGAACTTTAATATATTTTTTCTTAACAAAAAAGAAATAGAGAGTTATGTATGATTTACATGTACACAGTACATTCAGCGGCGGAGAATCTAACCTAGAAGAAATAGTTAAAACAGCGAAAGAATTGGGTTATAAGGGAATTGGGTTTATTTCATATTTATTAAAAAAAGAAGAAGAAAACATTTTAATTGCCGAAATAAAAAGAGTCTCATCAGAATTCAATTTTGAAATATTTTTTGGATACGAAGCAACAAATAGAAAAGAAGTTTTTCAAATACTTAAAAGAAGAAAAGAATTAGACCTTCTTTTGGTTAGAGGAGGAAAAATAGAAATTAACAGAATTGCTGTAGAAAACAGAGGAATAGATATTTTAACTCATCCGGATTTGGAAAGAAAAGACTGTGGAATAAATCATGTTATAGCAAATTTTGCAAAAGAAAACGAAGTCGCAATTGAAATAAATTTTAGAGAGGTTTTAAACTCTGAAAAAGTTAAAAGAGCACAAGTAATAAAAAATCATAATCAAATAATAAACTTATATAAAAAATTTAAGTTTCCCTTAATTATTTCTTCTGGATCCTTATCACATTGGCAAATAAAAGATCCAAAGGTTCTAATTTCTTACTTGGTAACACTTGGCTTAGATATCCATGAATCAAAAAAAATTTTGAAAGAATATCCAAAAAAGATTATAGAAAGATCAAAAGAATGGAAAAATGAAAAATGGATTATAAGAGGAGTTAAATTACTAGATTAATTATGTCCTAACAATCTTTTTTCCACCTTCCCAACTTTCCCATTCTATCCATTCGTCTGGAGCTAAAACTACATTATGAACCCATTCGTATGTTGCGTAGCCTGTACTAGTATCGGATTTTGCAAAACATATTCTATCAATTACATTTGCATGTTCTCTACACACTGCTTTTCCTCCCATAGAAATAGCAACAGCATCCTTACCACAAAACCAACACTTCATTTTTTCACCTCCATTAAAAGCAAGTATGGTATTTGTTTATAAGAAACAAAAAACAAAACAAAAAGGACTATAACAAAAAGAATAATAGTTGATATTAAATCAAAAGGAGAAACCTTTTGATTTGAGTATGCATAATACATTTGAAGAGACACTAATAAGAAAATTACTAAAACGAACCATGCGACCCACTTTGGTAAAATAATTTTTTTTAACTTCATACAATTTCACCATATACTTGCTCAGTTTTCTTAGCGATTTCATCCCAATTGAAAACTGTTTCGGCAGCGTATCTTCCCTTTTCACCCATCCATCTTGCATGTTCCAAATTTCTTAAAATTTCTTTAATACCCCACGCTATTGAATTTGGTGCTTGATAAACTTTATATCCTGTAACATTATGCCATACTAATTCGCCTGCACCTGTACCATGAGTAGCTATAACTGGTTTTTTACAAGCCCAAGCCTCTAAAACTACAATTCCGAATGGCTCATTTCTACTTGGAACAACAACAACTTCACTAGCTTTAATAATCTTAGTTTTCCAATCATCCGAAACATAGCCAGTAAATCTAACTGCGTGCCATAAATTCAATTCAGAAACTCTTTTTTCTAGTTGGTGCTTCATATATCCATCACCAATAAATACAAATTTCGCATTTGGAAAATCTTTCAAAACATCTGGTATAGCTTCAACTAATAAATCTGGTCCTTTTTGATATGTCATTCTACCAACAAAAACTATAACCGGATCATAAACACCAAAGCCAAAATGTTTCTTTACATCATTCCATGCATCTATTTCTCCATCAAATTTGTGTGCCCAAATTCCGTTTGGAACAACTCTAATTTTCCAATCCGGAACCCTATATAACCTCATAACTTCGTCTTTCATAACATTAGAACAAACTATAAGTCTGTCTGCTATATAAGTTCCGTACCATTCTAAATTTGCTATATCTTGAGCGCAGCCACCATTAAAATGATTACCGTCTCTCCCATATTGTGTTGAATGAAGAGTAAAAACTATCTTTCTTCCTCTAGCTTTTTTTATTTCATCTAATGCCATAACTACATGCCAATCATGACCATGAACTATATCAAATTTTCCTATATAGTTTTCTGTTTCAAAAAAATAGTAAGCCATTGATTTACACATATTATTACTCATTTCATAAATAAAATTTCTATCAAAATTGAATGGACACCTATGATAATGTACACCATCAATATTTTGGTATAAACTTTGATTGTTTCCTATTCTCGTAAAAACATGAACTTCGTGCCCTAATCTTTGTAATGCTGCAGCTAATTCTGTAACATGAACTGCTAAACCTCCGCAAGCGATAGAATGTAAAGATTCCCAACTAAAAAAAGCGATTCTCATTTTTTAAATTAAACAATGTATTTAAATCTTTTCAATAAATTTTTTAAAGATTTCTTATCTTTTCTTTAATTTTACTTAATATTTTCTTTCCCTGTTCAAACCAATAATCAGTTCCCCAATAAACATAGCAACTAGTTTCGGCTATAAGCAAAAGTTTTAATAGTTCTGCATCGTTTATTTCGTTAACAATCTTGCTTATTTCTTCTATTTCTCTAGCAATATTGGCTCTTTTTTCTCCCCATATCCATCTTTCATGACCAACTACCCAAGAAGCTCCAATTAACTTTAATTCTACTCTTTCCATTTTTTCATCCTTGTAATATTTTTCCAAAAAATCTGAAACTAGAATAGAAGAAACTTTACTATCTTTAAATTTAGAAAAGAAATCAGTATAAGTTTCTGGAAAAAATTGATTCATCATCACATTACCGTTTTCTCCGTCACTTGCTGTTATTATCATAGCTGGCTTTTTACCACCTAAAATTTCCTTAGCCTTAAGACATTGAGTATAAATATAATTAGCAGTAACTCCAGCTTGTTGATCTAAAAAATAGTATGGAGCAGAAAAAAATACTATAATTTCTTGATCATTTACTGAAACCTTATAAGGTTTTGAAAAATATCTTATTCTTTCTTCAAAACTCAGTTTTTCGTAATTAGCTAAAGAAAAGATTGGTAATATTACCCACTCATAACCAAAATCTCTAAGAATTTTTATTAAATTTCCTAGCTTATCTCCATAAGATGGAACCCCCATTTCTGGTAACCAAAATCCTTTAATGTTCTTAAGTTGGTTTTTTCCAAATATGGATGAAAAAACGTTTTGCCACTCTCTAATTTGCCATTTCCAATCTCTTTCTGGAGTAACAGGAAAGTAACAATGAGAATATGCTGTACCTGCAAATTCTATACTTTTAGGAAAATTTTTTATAACCCTTCTATAAGCTTCAATTATGTTACCTATTTTTTCTCCTTGAACCTCTATATTTTCTAAAAAATCTGAAAGTCTTTCTAAAGATTCTAAAAGAATTCCTGAAAAATCTAGCATGATTTTCGGTTCATAATTGTTAAGTTTTTCAATGTAAGTTGCAGGATTTTTGTAAGCTCTAGCAATCAACTTTCCATCCCAACTTTCTCTTGAATCTTTTGATAAGATCATTTTTTTCAAATTACTCTCAAGAATATTATCAACCCAAACTAAAGGTTGATGCATATGTAACCAAGGGATCCAGAAAGCTTCCATAAGAAAAATTGAAAAATAAAAATTAATTTAACCTTAATAAAATGGACCGGCCGGGATTCGAACCCGGAGCCTCCGCCTTGCGAAGGCGGCGTCCTACCATTAGACCACCGGCCCATTTTATTTTTTATAAACAAAGATTATAATGAAACTAAATTGTATTAAAATAAGGGGGAATTCTAACCTAAATTTAGATTTTGAAGAAGAACCGTTTTCTTGGAAAAGAAATATGAGTGAATTGATAAAAGATAAAGTCATTTTAGATTTAAAAAATGGGAAAAAGGCTCTAGAATTTTTTGGTGATAGAATTGTTTATATTGTTTATAATTTATGGAAAGGCATAAGAAAATATAGGATTATTAAAGAAAAAATAGGATTAAATTTCGATTTAACATTACTCAAAAAAGGTACATTTTCCTTAGAAAAAAATGGAGAACTATTTTTAACATATGGACATAAACATGAAGAAGAAAGAGGAGAGTTTTACAAAGTTATTAAAAATGAATGTATAATTCTTCTTTCCGACATAGAAAAAAAGAAATCATATTTTGTTGAACTAAAAGAAGGTGATTCTATTTTAATACACCCTAGATATGTTCATAGATTAATTTCAAAAAATGTTGATTGTTTAGTTTTGGGTATTGTTCCAGAAGATGCTGGTCATAACTATGAAATCGTTAAAAATAGAGGATTTCCTTTTCATTTTTTCCTAAAAGATAGTTGGATAAAAATAGTTGAAAATAAAAAATATAAAAATCATAAGATATTCAAAGCTTTTCCGAAAAATAGAGAAATACCAATAGAAAAATTAAAAAAAGTTTTGTACAATCCTAAAAATTATAAGAATCTATACAGCTTAAATTTCCTCTAAAGCAAAAATCTTGTATTCTTTTCCTAAGCTACTTTTATAATTTACTCTTAATTTTTTTTCTTTAAACTCGATAGAAATAGTAA
>JAWAJM010000021.1:0-8070 GCA_038996625.1 Candidatus Aenigmatarchaeota archaeon | reverse complement strand
AGAGGCAGAGGCTACAGGATGGCTAATGTTAGCTACGATGTCGGAAGTTCTTAATCCAGGTCAAAGCATATATAGGTATCTTATATGGCATAGAGGATATCCGACAAAAGCAAGAGTAGAGATAACAGTAGATTTGATTCCTCCACAATATTATTCATGTTCATGGTATGACTGTATAGAATGTTCAGCATATAGTTATCAATATTGTTCTCAATATCAATGTAGTATACAAGCAGGAACTCCATATGCAATTTGTGAAAGAGACGAAATAAGAAAATGGAAATGTACAAAAACAGGTAGCAACTATACGAGGATAGAAAAAACATTTGCTAAAACAGCATATGTTAGAGATGGACCAGATATCTTTGATTTTGGAGATCCAGATTATATAGAAATTCCGATTGGAATGTATCCATGGGATGATTTAGCAGCAGATCCGGCAGAATTATTGACATATAATATTATGATAGAATGGCCCGCTACAAAATCAATATTGGATTGTATACAAGGAGCAAGAGAAACCTACTTTATTGACGCATTTAAGATAATTATAAGATATAGTGATGGAACAGTACAAGAAGAGACTCTAAGATATAATATATATTCAGATTATGAGAGAGGATATGTAGTTTTATTCTTATTTGGAGATATTTTTGCTAGAAAAATGATAGATAAGATAGAATTATGGGAGAAACGGTTTGATATCAGAAACTGTTATCCACAAAGAGATATGAGTATACCAGCATATGTTAGATTTTTGGGAAGCAAACTAGAAGAGGTAACAGATGTTAAATATGTAACTAAAACAGAAAAAGCACAGCTTGAAGGACAAGGATATATATGTACCCCATATGAAACAATCACAACAACAAAAACATATACTGGAATAATATCATGTGATAGAGTAACATATACGACAGACTCTGGAAGAGACGGAACATGCTCGGGAGAGGTATGTTATTGGTATTGTGACAAAGAATACGAATGTATACCATCTCCGCCGAGAACTAGAGCATCTGGAACTCAGACAACAACGACAACATATACAGCAACAAATAAGCTTGATTTATATAATAGAGGATGTTCAGATATGCAAATATCATGTATTAATTGGGCAACTAAGACAGGAAGCTTATCAGAATATACTTATGATAGAAACTATAGGGACGCTAGATCAGTTTCATGTACGCAATGGGCTGGAAGAAGGTATAATTCAACAAGAGATGATACAAAAATTTTGGGAGAGCCACCATTTATACAATGTACACCAAAAAGCCAAATATTTGAAGATAGGAAAGCCGATGCAGTATGTTATGGACCATATACAGATACAGTTTCTAATCCAGTGAAAGTAAGTATAGGAACAGTGACAAAGACATACTATTCAAGATTTACAGATAGTTTCGATATAGATATTAAAGCATATGAAAATATATTGATAACTTTAGAGGGAGCTAGATTTACAAATATCCCCACTAAGGGAGTATCAAATATAGCAATAACAATAAAAGCTGAAGATAGATTTCCATATTTACTTTCAGATTATGTAGAAGATATATCTCCACCAGATAAAAGTTATATTGCTAAGAGGTATATTGCTATGATAAATTCTCCTGCAGATTTGATAGCTACATTTTATCCAAGAGCTTGTGCAGAATTTGAAGCTGAAGGCTTGAAGTATATTGTAACAAAACTAAACGACGCAATAATATCAAAGAATCCATGTACTGGAGCATTGTTATATTTGAAACAAGGAGTAAATAAGTTTGAGATGGTTGGATATTCAACAGAGCTAACGAAAATAGATTCTTGTGTAAACAGACCTACAACTTGTGAAGATGAAGATTTAATTGGCTGTCCACAACAATGTTATGTAGAAGAACTAGAAATAACTTGTCCAAGAACAATGACAATATCTTCAGGATTTGGAGAAAGAGCAAATATTCCAGTGAGATTTACAGCAAAATCAGAGGGAATAGTTAGAATAACAGTAGAGGGAGAAGGAGTAGTATTTATCCCATCTCAACAAAGATTAAAAATAGGAACGAATCAGCTGAATCTACCAGTAACATATTATATAACGACCAATACATCTAAAAAAGTACTTTGGAGAGTTTTAGTAGTAAATCCAGATGTTGCAGTAGAAGGAATATACTATAAGCCAGAGAAGAAGTATTGTGAAATAGAGGTAACAGTTATTCCTAAGGAAGTAACAGGAATTTTAGCTAGACCAGAGATAATAATTTCTATAGTGATAATATTAGTGGGAATATTAATAATAGTGTTAACAAGAAGGTAGTTTCAAATGATTGAAAAAATAGTTTTAATTATCATAAAATAAAATATAAATATGAACTGGCAAAGGATACCAGTAAAAATAACTATAGTATTAGCTATGCTAGTATTATTGATGTATAGCCAAGTAATTTATGCAAAAACAATAATAACTAAGAGTATAGATGATTTAACAATAAATGAGCAAATGATGCTATTGGAATGGAATCCAGAAGTAGAAGGATATACCTTTTTACCAGTAGCAGATCCATCAAGATTTGAAAAAGCATATGAATTACCGAATATACAAGAGGTAGTATTATTACCATTGAGAGTAGAAGAAGGGCCACAATTTGTGAGACCACAAGAATTATTTGCTATAAGAGTAGTAGTAAGAAATGTGGATGATATAGCATATCAAATAGCACTAATTAGGAGACCATCTCAATCTATATTTGAAAGAGTATTGAATGCATGGAATTGGTTAGTTAGTAATGTACAAAGAATTTTTGGATTTTCTCCACAAGTACCAAGAGAAGTTAATGAAACATGGGAAGTAGTTCCTATTTATTATTTAATAGCTGCTTTAAATCCAAAAGAGATACAAGCCATAAGAGGAAATACTCTTCTGACGATATATCCCGGAGGATTAATTGAAACTAAGCCAGGATATGGATGTTATGATATTGTATTAGGAAATGAATATCAATTTATGCAAGTAGTACAAAAATTGGAGAAAGGGGAAATAACTTTTGATGAACTTATGTGTGGAACTATAGATACCTATAATATTTTAGGATTTAAGATTCCAAAAGCAAATTCTATGTTTGGACCGATAACAGTAGTTTTACCAGTGGAGGTTTATAAAGAAGGAGGACAGCTAGGGAAAGCAGTAGTACAGGTTAGAGATGGAGAAGTTTTATCAGTATTACAGGGATGTACAGATAAAGGAGATGGAAGAGATTATTACTTAGAGAAGGAGATAGGAGGACAAAAGTATAGAGTATATATTCCAAGTAGACCTAGAGATTGTATATTAAATCCTGGAGAAAGTATGGAATTTGTAGTATATGGGCTAGTAAATCCACTACCTTCAGGAATGATTCCTCCAGAGGCAGTTGGAGAGGTAATAACAAATCTATATGCAGATCCAAGAAGAGGATCAGAAATGATGAATAAATATCCTGGAGCAATACATGAATTGTTATTTATTATAGGTAGAGTAAATGATGTAAGAACAGGAATTACTACAGAAGACATTGTTAAAAGTTTTGGAAGTTTTGTAGCTCCGGCAGCAGGAGCTGTTGTAGGTGGAGTAACAATGGGACCAGTAGGGGCTTTAGTAGGAGGGGCTGTAGGATTGTTAGTTAATTGGATAGCATTAGGATCTCCATTTAAAGTACCAGTAATTGAAAAAGCATTTGCTTGTGTATATACAGGAAGATGTATATATGAGACTATTGGAATATATTTTGCTAGGACCTATATAGTAATAGCAGCTCCACAGTTTCAGGTTACATTATATTTAGTACATTTAGGTTTAGTAGTATTGATGATTGTAGCTGGAGGCTACTTAGGATATAGAATGGGAGGATCATAAAATGGCAAAAGTAAATATATATTTAATTGTAATATTAGTATTCTTTGCATTAGTGGTTATTAGTTGGTATGTAGGAATATTACCATTCTTATTAGGTACAGCTCAAGGATTATTAATAGTAAATTTCATATATTATCTAGCATTGTTTTTTGCTTCATTAATAGCATCTCTCTTAGTTAGAAGAGCATTTGGACCATATATATCAGAAATAATAGAAAGAGTAAGAAAAAGAATTAAGATTTAAGATCAATAACTTTTAGATTTTTTAATTTTTTAAAATCTTCAGGAATAACATTTGTAGTTAATAAAATAATTCCTTTTAACTTTTCTAGAGTTGCTATATCTATGTGAGAATCTGTAAAGAGACCATCTGTGAATATTATTAAAAAACTTTGGTTTAGATCTTTTTCAGATTTTAACTTTTCTATTACGCTATTGAAGAATGTCCCTCCATATCCTTTTCTTTTAGATAAGATAGAGAGAATATCCTTACATGTAAATTTAGTAATAGGAATTTCAGATAATACATTTGTACTAAATATAAAAATCTTTCCTTCTAAGTTTTTGATGCTTTCTAAGAGGAAAGATAAAGCATTTACAAATAAAATATATTGATCATCTCTTATGCTTCCAGAAGAATCTAAGGCAACATAAATTTTGAATATGGGGATTTGTTTATACGAAGGGACGATAACTTTTTTACCAATGTATCTTTTGTATACGAGATATTTTTTAATATTTATTCTAACGAAATCGAATTTTCCCCAAATATTTTTATATTCTGAAGATATTTTTGAAAATATATTAACAAGATTTTTAAAAGAAGAAGAGTAATATCTTGATATCTTTAGTAAGTTTTCGATAATATCTCTTCCAGTTCCTTTAGACTCTACATATGTTTTTCTAAAGACCTCTTGTATATTGTTTAGCATATCAATACTAAATTTTTTTAAGTAAGTTTCATGGAAATATCTTTCTATAGCATTTAGAATGAAATTTGTTAAGATATTAGATTTATTTATAGCATTTTCGATGTCTGTCTCTTCCTTAAAAAATTCAGATAAAATCTCAGATTTTAATTTTTCAGATAGAGATTTATATTTCGAATAATCTTTAGATCTTAATATTAATAAAGTTTCGATACTTTGTTTAAATTTAAGTAGTTTATATGAAATAGTACGATATATTTCCTCTATACTGTAATTATATAAATCATCTCTATTTGAAATTTCAGGATATAGAATAGGTTTAAAATCCTCAAAATTTTCTAATCCTCTATTCTTTAGATATGTTTCATTTATATTAAATCCAAGTTCTCTTAAAGAATTAACTATTATTTCATTAGAGTATAGTGAGGCAGCCAAATAAAAAATTACTTTGTAGTATCCTTTTGTTCTTTTATCTAGTGATAAATTGTATAATAAACTAGAAGATAACATCAAAAAGAAAATATCGAAGATATTATTGTATTTTTTGCTTATAACTATTCCATCTTTTGTAAGTTTTACTGGAGTTTCTGTATCTTTTATTTGTACTGGAAGATATAAAATAGAAGAAGATAAAAATGGAAAGAATTCGAGTAACATCTTTTTAGCTTTATAAATATTAATTAAATTTTCATCATCTTTCATTTTCATATGTTTAATACAAAGTTTATATTTTTTTAATGATAGTAAAAAAAATGATATATATAAATTCTGATAGAAGAGAGGCAGTTTTAATTCAAATTGACGAAGATTTTGCCATTGCTATAACATATAATAAAAAGACAAATAAAGAAAGAATCTTTGTTATTTCAGCAAAAGAGTATAGATATTTGGAAAAAATACCAAATAAAGAAAGAGTATTTGATATTTTTATGGATGTTAGGAGATATAGAAAAATTTATTCATTTGAAGATCTAAAAAATTTTAAGAAAGCAGTAGAGGGAGTATATCTAGTAGAAATAGATAAGAATGACGACAAAATACAAGAGTTTTTGAAAACTCTTATCCCAAACTATAATAATGAAGAAAGTATAGTTAAACAGATAATTGCCAATGATATACTAAAAAATATTAAAAATATTGATTTTATATAAAAAAATATGAGATTTGACATTAAGACAATATTAAAAGATATGCAAGTGGCTATTCAGAAAAAGGATATAGATATATTGAATACGCAGTTGTTTATGATATTTCTATATTTAGAAACTTTAGGATATGAGGCTACAAAGTATTTTCCAATGTACATATCTATAAAAGATAATATATCAGATGAAATAAGAGAACTTATCGATAAGTACAAGAAAAATAAGAAGGCAATTGTATTAAAAAACGGGACAAAGATATTTTATTCCTCAGACATATCTGAAATATTGGTGGAAGAATGCAAAAATAAAAGAAAGGTATATAGTTGGTTATTGATAAATATCAAAGATTTAAAATAAGATATTTAAATTAAAGGAAACTAAGTATCATTATGTATAAAATAGGAAGGCAGATATATAAAGGGATAGAGGCTCTTTTTAAAAATAGAAAAAAGTTTCTAATAGTTATATTTTTAGTATTTTTTATATTCTCTAAAACAGTAGACGCAGAAGTAGTAATAAGATCTTTGCCGCCAGAAAAAAAGATAAGAGAAGCTACAATAATAGACAGAATATTATGCTATTTTAAGATTAAAGAATGTATAAGAGGATACGAAATATATGTAACTGATGTAGTATTTAAAGAAGTTTCAGGAGTTACAGTATTGGGAATTCCTATTGAAAAAGTATTTGTTGTTGAAGAGTCTAAAATGGTAGTAGATTCTGATGTGAAAGTATACGATTATCCTATTAGAATTGCTATATCTCCTGGTTTTATAACTACATATGCTGGGGAAAGAATAATAAATATAAATCTAAATCCAGCAACATATTCCAGCTCAAATAGTCCTTTAGAAATAGGAACGCCATCGAAATTTGAGTTAACTATTTTAGCAGATAATGTAGCATCAACGCCGATATATTTAGATAAATTTTGCTTATACTTTATATATGAAAGAGGGACGTCATCTCATACATATATGTATTGTATTACTTTATCCCCTGCAGTAAATTGGGGGCCAGGACAGACATTGTCAGCAATATTTAAATTTACAAATGCTGTCCATTTGTATTGGACAATTGGAGATGCTGTTGAATTATTTATTAACGATGTAAGATATCTTTTCAATGAACTTTGTTTATATGTTGGAATAGGAGCCATGTCTTTTTTTAATAATTCTAACTTATATTCATATTGTAATGCAAAAGGATTTGGAACAAAATGTAGCTATTATGGAAGTAATTATGCAAAAGAAGTATCATATTGTGGAACTACTATGAAAGTATATAGAGTATGGTTTTACAACTTAGATTATGGAGGTTTGGCACTATTTACTACTCCACATCAAATAATATTTTATGGTCAAAGTTGTCCATCGGATAAGGTAGCATATAATGGAGATTATCCAAGTTCAGGTTCAAACATGGTTTTAACATGTTATCAATGTCCTCCAAATAGTGAGAATCCCGGTGTCTATATAGATAGATGGCAAGATGGAGTGTATCCGTATTGTAAATGTAAGCCAGGATGGAAGAATTTGGATTCCTCAAATCAATCTATAACATATGTTTATGATACAAATGGATGTGAAACGCAGATGACATGTAGTATAGATATTTGGGCATCTCCAACATCTAGAACCATATTAACAGGACAATCCACTACATATACAATAAATCTTAAAAATAGAGGAAACGAAAACTGTGGATATAGTTTATCTTATTCTTGTCCTTCTGGAGTATCATGTACTTTATCACAAACATCCATTTCGATAAATTCTGGAGAAACAAAAACAGTAACTTTAACAGTATCTTCAAATACTCCCGGAACATACAACCTACAAGTTACAGCATCCTCAACATCTCCTGTTACCGGATTTTCTAATTCAACAACAGTATCTTTAACAGTACAACAACCAGCATGTACTGTGGAAACAACAATATCTCCAACATCTAGAACAATAGATGCTGGACAATCTACCACATATACCATCACTGTAAGAAATAATGGAAATACACAATGTACATATTCAATATCTGCAAATTGTCCATATGGAGTATCATGTACCTTATCATCTACATCAGTGACTTTAAATGCAGGATCTTCAACATCTGTAACTCTAAC
>JAWAJM010000020.1:0-8074 GCA_038996625.1 Candidatus Aenigmatarchaeota archaeon | reverse complement strand
GTCTGATGATATTTTTGGTGGAATAAATTTGATTGCTATAAATTCAGTTTCTCTAGAGAATTTCAGTCTAGAAAGTTCTATATCTGTTAAATATTTGTTTTTTTCTCCATAGAATGTTTCTTTTGAAGGATTTAGTAAAAATTCTTTTGCAATTTTTTTAAATTTGAAAAAATTTTCCAAAGTCAAAGCAGCAGCAACATTTCTATTTTTATCAGTGGGGTCAATAACAATTAAAGGCTGTTTGAAAAAAATTTTTCTTAAAACTAAATAATCTTCTTTTTTGTAGTAATTTTCTAAATCAATTATTTCTCCCAATTTCCATTTTTGACATTCTTTTAAAAGATTTAGAAAAGATTTATATTTTATTATAAGAAGTTCACAAAGATAGCCAGAAAAACCTTCTGTTTTTGCATCAGCTCCATATAAAGAATGTTCTCTTAAGAATTTTTTTAAGAGTCTAACTTCACCAGCAAGTTTTTTATTTATTTTTTTGTTTAGGTATTTTACATGAAATGGTGTTCTATCAACTGCACTTTTTAGATTTTTAGGATCTTTTATTTTATAACAAGGAACTATATCTATTTCTACATCATTAACCTTTGCAGAAACATAGGGATGTTGTGCGTATTTCAAAATAAAATTTCCTTTTAAATTTTTTACTATTTCTTTTCCGACTTTCAAGCCAAAGGCCTCTAACTGGTTAGGAGTGAGATTTTCTGGAAAAAGAATAAATATATCAAACTCTTTTTTATCAGGAAGCCAAGTATCTCTAACTATACTTCCAACTAGCATAGCTTCGGCATTATATTTTTTGGCAATAAAATTTGCGATTTTAAGAGCTTTTCTGGCTAAAGATTTTAAATGGTTTTCTGTTTTTTTATCCGGAGATATTTCTTTCAATACTTCTTTAAGTATTTTTTCTGCTTTTTTTGTCATATATTATATTTATCAACAAAAATTATTAATAACTGATACTACTACTAGATAGTAAAGCTTATATATTGTAATTACCAAATAGTAATTATGAAGTGGAAAATGCCTATTGAAAATAATCTGTATCAAGAGCTAGAATTCGCAAAAGAAGCATTATTCTCTTCAAGAACCTTAAAGGAAGTTAAGTTTTGGCAAGAAAAAATAAGATATTTAGAGAGCCTAATTAAGAAAAACAATATAAATAGAAAAAAACAATAAATTATAATGGTAGGCGATCGACAAACACAGATTTAATGTACATTTTAGGCTTTTCTTATTAAACTTTTCTAGGGAGGTGTTTATATGAAAATACTTATGCTTCATGTAGACTGGATAGAATACGAACCAATTAAAGAAGAAATAGGTTTGGCTGAAGAAACTAAAAAAGAAAAGAGAAGATTTGAGAACATTTTAGTTCTTTTGACATGCGTAGAAAAAAACGATGATTTAAGTGTAGCTAAAAAAGCTATTGACGAAGCAAAGAAAATTTTAGATAATTTAGCTATAAACAAAATTTTAATTTATCCTTATGCACATTTATCAAAAGATTTATCTGATCCTGTAACCTCTTTACAACTTCTAAAAAGAATGGAAGAATTCGGAAAAGAAATTGGTATAGAAACTTATAGGGCTCCATTTGGTTGGACAAAAAAGCTTTCGTTTTCAGTTAAGGGTCATCCTTTAGCAGAACAACTTAGAGAAATTAAAAAAGATGGCGGAAAAGTTGAAGAAAAGAAGATTGAAAAAAAGTATTTCATACTAACTAAGGACGGAAATTTAGTTGATATTAAAGAATACAAGTTCGATAAAGATGATGAAGAATTTAAAATACTAGTTGAGCAAGAAGCTTTTGGTATTAACAGAAAAGAAAATCCAAGACCAACTTATCTAGAGATAGCTAAAAAAATTGGTCTAGAATGGGAAGAGTTTTCTGATATAGGACATATGAGATATGGACCATATGCTTCTTTTATTATGGATTTACTTGCAGAATACGTTTCTAGGGTAGTAAAAAGTTTACCATTTCCAGTTTATTTTGTAAAAGGCACTAATATGTTTGATTTGAAGCAAAGAGCTATTGCAGAACACGCATCACTTTTTGGCCAAAGAATGTATTTAGTTGATTCCGAAGAAAGAAAACTTGTTATGAGATATGCTGCATGTTTTCAACAATTTTCTATAGCAAAAGATTGGCAAATAAGTTATAAAAATTTACCTTTCGGTATGTTTGAGATAGCTGACAGCTATAGGCACGAGCAATCAGGTGAAACTCTTCTATGTTTCAGAATGAGAAAGTTTTGGATGCCAGATTTACACGTCTTTTGTAAAGATCTAGAAGAAGCGAAAGAAATTTTCTTAATTTTACATAATAAGATTCATAACGAAATTGAAAAATTTGGTAGAAAATACGTTTCTTTATACAACATCTCTTCTATAGAATTTTATGAAAAAAATAGAGAATTTTTCCAGAAGTTAATGGAAAAAGAAAGAGACTCGGTATTAGTATGTGTTTATCCTCCAGGTGTTAAATATTATTGGACATTGAATATAGAATATCACATAATAGATGAATTAGGACGAGCTAGAGAAATAGGTACTGTACAAATAGATATTGGTAATGCGGAAAGATTTGGTATTAAATATGTTGACGAAAAGGGTGAAAATAAATATCCAATAATACTTCATTCTGCAATTTTAGGAAGTCTTGAAAGATTTCTTTATGTAATTTTAGATAATGCAGTAAGAGAGAAAAGACTTCCACTTTGGGTTTCACCGGTTCAAGTTAGAGTTTTACCGGTTTCAGAAAGATTTTTAAATAGTGCAAGAGAAATTTCTCTATTGCTAAAAAAAGAAGGTATAAGAGTTCAATTAGACGATAGAAACGAAACTTTAGATAAAAAAATTAGAGACGCCGAAATAAATTGGATAAATTATATCGTTGTAATTGGAGAAAAAGAAGTTAATAAAGGAGTAATTTCTGTCAGAGAAAAAACAGGTAAGATTAGAGAAATGAAATTAGAAGAGCTAATATCGGAAATAAAGGAAAAAACTAGAGATTATCCGAAAATGGAAATATCTTTACCATTAGAAATTTCCAAAATGCCTAAATTTTAAACTTCTTTTCCTTTTTCCCACATTAGTCTAAAAATTGGTTCCAGTAGATTAGCTGCTGCATGATTACTCTTAGTCCAAATAGCAATTCTATCAGAAGTTTCTTGGGGATTAGCTATGTTAATTAAAAATTCTTTTTCATCTATTACAGCAAATTCGCCTTTTATTGGTAATTCTTTTTCGTTAATTATTTTTATTTCTGCAGTACTATATAGCTCTTTTAGTTCATCTTTGATTTTATAATCTGGTGATACAGCTACAATTTTTATGTCGACCCCTCTTTCTTTAGCTTTTTTTAACAGATCCAAATGATTTTTGGCAATTATTTCTAAACCATCTTGAGTAGTTAATATGTTAATTTTTTTGTTAGCAATTTTTAACATACTCTCAAGTTGTTGAAATACAGATTCTCCTTTTAGTGTGCCTACTATTTCTTCAGGTGTGACTGTTTTAATTCCAGTTTTATATAAGGAATTTAATTCTTTCATAATTTGACTATTTTTAAGTTCTTCTATTCTTTCAATTTGTGTTCTAAGATTTTCTTCCATTTTTTTCTTAACCCTTTCTAAAGCTTCTTCTGGAGGAATAGCAACGGCTTTCAATGGCTTTGTTGGTTGTAGAACAATGAATCCTTTATTAGCTAAACTTTCTAAGATATCATAAGCCCTGCTTCTTGGAACACCGGATAAATCTGCAAGTTCACCAACAGATGCCACTCCTTTACTAAGTAGGGCAACCCAAATGTTTCTTTCATATAAATTTAAACCAATTGCCTTTAGAGCATCCATTACTTTTTGAGATGCTAATGACATATATTTGTTTAAACAATAAAGTTTAAAAATATTTTTACCTAATGATGATAAAAACAGTAGAAGACAATATTAGAATAAAACCACCTATAATTAATAAAACTAAAACTATATTCATTCCAAATCCAGTAAAACTATTGCATATTGATGGTGAAATTAAATTTTTTTCACAATTTTCAGCTATTTTATTTAGTGAATCTACTATGAAAAAAAGACCAAATATAGAAAAAAACATAATTAAAAAAGCTAAAATAGTTGTCATTCTCATAATCTTATTTGTAGGGAATTCTATATAAATTTTTACAGAAGAGACACTTAACTACTTTTGTTTTATTTTTAGAATCTAGCCAAGTTTTCATACTATATCCTGGAATTAAAATTATATTACATTTCTTGCAAAACTTATTTTTTTGTTCTTTAGTTAATCTAATATTGTATCTTTTACCAATTATTCTAGCTAATTCGACATACCTTTTACTTCTTTCTGGATTCTTTTTTACTTCCTTTTTCGCCAACTCTAACAAAATTTCTATTCTTTCTTTTGCGATTTTTCTTTGCCAATTAGGTTTTTTTCTAATAGGCCTCTTCATAAGAAGTTTTTAGCGAAACAATAAAAAAGGTAATATAGAGAAGAAAATTTGGATACATATTAAAAACAAAACTATCTGTTTTTCAGTTAAGTTTAATCTCATTGCTAAATGGGTTAAAGAAAAAATATCTCTATATTTTGGCTTTATCTTTCCATTTTTCTTAAGTATTCCTAAGTCCGATGCAAAATAACCAAGTTTCAATCTAGAATAAAATTTTAGTATACCCTGGATAAAAAATGGTATAAAAGTAATCAATGCGGCTTTTTCCATATTTCCAATAATTGCACCTATAGCTATTAATGCTCCTAATGAATATGTTAAACTATCACCAGAAAGTATTTTAGCTGGATAAAAGTTATAAATAAAGCAAGCAATTAAAGCAGAAAAAGCAGAAAATAGAATTGTAAAAGCGAGCATAGATCCATGTAATAGAGCATATATACTCAAACTAAAAGTATAAACTAAGCCCATTCCTGCAGCTAATCCATTAAAACCATCTAACATATTAACAGCATTGCTAGCCCCTACAACTCCAATCGGAACTATTAATAGAGAATAAAAAATTCCAAAATCTATCGCTCCAAAAAAAGGTAAATTCATTACAGTATCACCAGCCATAACCACCATTAATGGGAGTGCCGCAGGAAAGGTTAATAAAACTTTGTGAATTCTTTTTAAACCAGCTTTACCTTCAAAATATTTTCCTACTTTAACCTGAGAAGTGTTTATATCATCTAAAAACCCTGATAAAGAAATCAATAAAAGTGTTAGTAATGATGCAAGCAAATATGAAACGTTCTTATAGTCTTTGTAAATTAAAACTTGAAGAAATATATAAAAGAGAAGAGAAAAGGTTATAGATAAAACAAAAGGAATTCCTAAAGAATGAGGCAAAAATGGCTTATTCTTCTTATGTAAGTCTCTAGTTACAATACCTGATATTTTAAAGTACTGAATAAAGAAAGGAATTAATAAGAGCGCTAATATAAATGATAAAAGTGAGGTAAGTAGTTCAAGCATCATTAAATAGTTTTATCATATGTTCTTTAAATTTTAGTTATGTTAATTTTGTATATTGTTTGTCCATAGCAAGTTTGATAACAACTTTCTATTTTATCACCATTTTCATAAACTTTGATAAAATATTGAGGATTTTCAACTAAAATTCTTATAAATTTAATTGGATAATTTCCAGCATAACCTCTATTCAGTGGATCTATTGAAGCTTTTTGTATCCAGAAGTAATCTATTTTGTTTTTTTCAACTACCTCTAAAATATAATTCAAATCATAGCTTAATAGTATATCTGCTAACATAGGTCCCATATTTCTTTCACTACACCAAGCTCCATTGTGACCCCAAATAGTTGCTATAGTTGCGTTTTTTTCTGTATTGAACTTAATCCAATTGCATGCTTCAAAAAAGGACGGATCCCATCTCTTTACATTATTTAGAACTTCTAATCTATTTCTTGCTACATATAAACAAACTACTAATATGAACAAAATTATTATGTAGGGCAAATATTTGTTAATTTTGAAAGAAAAATCTAAGATTTTTCCATAAGCTATTGCAGCTATTAATGAAATTAGAGATGCAAATCCTAAGCTATATCGTGCAGTATCTTCTGCTCTCGTATTTCCAAGTTCTATCATAAGAAGAGTATAAAATATAAAAGAAATTAGTAGGATGTTAGAAATTCTATTTTTTTCAAAATATAATAAGAAAAGTCCAATAAGTAAAGGCAATATTACAAATTTAGGATCAAAGTAAGCAAATTCCAAATAGTTCATAAATCCTATAGAAAAGGCCTTGGCTTCCGTTCCTATTGGAATTGCTTGGCCAACAAAACTATATTTTTCTTCAAAACTTTTTACTTTGCAATTTGAAATATCGAATAAATTTTTTATAAATGGAATAGAAAAACAAATAGGTGTTTGATACACTATTATATTTCTAATTAAATATCCACTTGGAATTATTAACAAGATTAATATAAAAACAGAATATTCTTTTGTTATCTGTTTTATGTTTTTAAAGTTGTTTATGCTTTTTAAGAAAACATAGAACATATATATAGCATAAATAGAAATTGCAAACTGGTTTGTTAAAAGTGCTAAACTTGCGAAAACTGAAGAAAGTATTAAGAATTTTTTGTTAGTTTCTTTGATATAAATTAAAAAACATAAAAGTGAAAGATTGACAAAAAATAGAAGCAACAAAGCGTAATAGAATAATACAGTATAAGTTAAAACACTTTGGAAGGAAACTAAGAGAATAGAAGAAATTATAGCAATTTTTTGCTCAAATATTCTTTTTACTAAAACATATGTTGATAATCCTAGAAAGAAATGAATTAGAATAGTTATAGTTTTAATAATTGTTTCATTTATTCCAAACAAAAAAATGAAACTAGCCAAGATTAAATTCCATAATGGTGGTCTATAAAAGCCGTCTTTAATTAATGCAGAGCCCTCAAAAGGAATATATTTAGGGTACTCTTTCTCTAATGCAATATATCTTCCAAGGCTTGTATGAAATCCTTCATCTCCAAAAGATATAGGATTTTTTATTACTACATTGAAAGATAAATAAGAAGTGTATATTAGAAAGAGTAAAAAAATTAAAAAAAGCAAAGAATTTAAACTTATTTCTACCTCTTTTGTCATAACTTACTATTTGTTGTTTGTTATTTAAAAAGAAATTAACAAAATAACATAAATGAAAATTGAAGAATTGAAGAGTATGGCTATTGGCAATTTAGATGTTTTTATTCTTTTATCCATATTTTATCTCGGATTTTATGTTAGAATTATAAATATACCAAGTTTAGTTGCTGATTACGATCCTTGGTGGTATTATAGACATAGTTTAACAGTTTTAGAGAGAGGATTTAATTATCCCAAATGGGACATTTTAAGTTACTATCCACCAGGCAGGCCATATGAAAAGCATATGGGAGTAGCTTTTACTTTAGTTTTTTTCTATAAAATAGTTTCCCTATTTATTCCAATAACCTTTATGCAATTTTTTATAATCGCACCAGCAATAATTTCAGGATTTTCTGCAATTTCAGCATACTTAGCAGTTAGATATATTACGAAAAGCAAAATAGCTGCACTTTTTTCATCATTCTTTGCTGTTTTAGCTCCTTCCTTTATAGGTTACTCAGTAGCAGGTTATATGGATAGTAAAGCTTTTGTTGTTTTCTATTCATTTCTTTCTATTTTTAGTCTAATGTATGCAACAAGAAAGAAAACTTTTATAGGTTATTTTTTAGCTATAACCATTAATTTACTTTTTATATTTACTTGGTCTGCCGGAGGTTGGTATCCTTTAATCGCATTTCTCTTTTTCATCCCGGCAGTAATAATATTTAGAATTATAGAACAGATTATTCATAACTGGAGCTTTAAAATAAATTTTAAGGACATAAAAGATGAAGCAAAAGATTTGTTTGTTCCTTTTTTGATAGTAAACTTGATTGTTAATGTAATAACACAAATATTCCTAAATGAAAATATTATACAAGGTATATTATCCGCTTTAGGATTTATTGGTGTTGTTGAAAGTTTGATTGTTAATGTTTCT
>JAWAJM010000019.1:0-8518 GCA_038996625.1 Candidatus Aenigmatarchaeota archaeon | reverse complement strand
AATCTCAGGTTCATACTTTTTCATATCTCCGTAAGTCTTAACCTCTATTTTTGGCTTAATTCCAGTTCCACTATGGATAGTTATACTTATACCAGAAAAACCTCCTTCTTCTGGTATTTTAATTCTTGGTATCTTGAAGTCCATCTTAAACAATTTGTCAAATTCTTTTAATTCTTTCTCTATCAATCTATCAAATTCATCAAATCCAAAAATACTTTTGAATTCCTCTTCTCTTCTATATTCTTTTTTTAAAGGATATCCACAAAATGGACAATAATTCCAATCCTTATTAATTTCTTCCCCACACCTAGGACATTTTTCTTTCTTCCCAAACATAATATTTACTTTAATTTACCTAAATAAATATAGAAAATTCATAGTAGGGCCGGTAGATCAATGGTAGATCGCCGCCATGGCAAGGCGGAGGCTCCGGGTTCGAATCCCGGCCGGTCCAAAATTAGTAAAACTATTTAAATTAGCAATAAAACAACTATATGGTTAGTTATATTTTTATATCTGGAGGAGTTATTAGTGGTATTGGAAAGGGAACCATAACTGCTTCTATTGGTAGGATATTAGTTTCAAAAGGTTATAGAGTTTCGGCAATTAAAATAGATCCCTACATAAATTACGATGCTGGCACATTAAGGCCAACAGAGCATGGAGAAGTTTTTGTTACTGATGATGGTGGGGAAACAGATGAAGATTTAGGTCATTATGAAAGATTTATTGGAGTTTCTTTATCGAAAAAACATAATATAACTACAGGAAAAATATATTCTTTGGTTATAGAAAAAGAGAGAAGAGGAGAATATTTAGGTAAAACTGTTGAAGCTATTCCTCATATTACTAACGAAATAAAGAATTGGATTAAAAGTATAGGAGAAAAAGAAAAAGCAGATTTTGTACTAGTAGAAATAGGGGGAACTGTGGGGGAATACCAAAATGAAATTTATTATAGAGCCGCTAGAATAATGAAAAACGAAGGAGAAAAAGTTTTATTTATTCATGTTGTCTACTTACCAATACCAAAACATTTAGGAGAAATGAAAACTAAGCCTGCTCAACAAAGCGTTGAGTTATTAGGTAGACTTGGAATTATACCAGATTTTCTTATATGTAGATCTGAAACTGAAATTGATGATGTAAGAAGGGAAAAGCTTGCTATATTGTGTAATGTTAAAAAAGAAGACATAATATCCGCTCCAGACTTAGAAATAACCTATGAGTTACCTCTCCATTTCGAAAAACAAAATTTGGGAAATAAAATTTTGGAAAAAATTGGTTTAGAAAAAAGAAATTCTGATTTGGATTTGTGGGAAAAAAGAGTAAATGCTATAAAAAATTCGAAAACTGAAGTTAAAATTGGTATAGTTGGAAAATATTTTGATATTGGAAAATTTGAATTAGCAGATTCTTATATTTCTATACTTGAAGCAATAAAACATGCTTGTGCTTACCTAAATATAAAACCAAAAATTATTTACGTAAATTCTAAGGAAATAGAAAATTATGATGATCCTTCACCTTTATTAAATAATTTAAATGGTATTATAGTTCCAGGCGGTTTTGGTGCAAGTGGAGTAGAAGGTAAAATAAAAGCAATAAAATTTTGTAGAGAGAATAATAAACCATTTTTAGGTTTATGTTATGGTTTTCAACTTGCTGTAATTGAATTTGCTAGAAATGTTTGTAATCTTAAAAATGCAAACACTACAGAAATAGATCAAAATACTCCACACCCTGTAATAGATCTTTTACCTTGGCAAAAAGAATTACTTAAAGAAAATAATTATGGTGGTACAATGAGGTTAGGCTCTCATAAAGTTAAAATTAAAGAAGGTACATTAGCTTTTAAAATTTATCAAAAAGAAGAAGTTGAAGAAAGGTTTAGGCATAGATATGAAGTAAATCCAAATTATATAAAAATCTTAGAAAAAAATGGATTTGTTTTTTCTGGAATTTCTAAAGAAGATGAAAACATAATGCAAATAGGCGAATTACCAAATCATAAATTCTTTTTAGGAACCCAATTTCATCCAGAATTTAAGTCAAGATTTTTAGAGCCCCATCCAATTTTTGTTTCATTTGTAAAAAACTGCATTAGTTAAATTAGCCAATATAAGTTAAACCTTCTTCTTTTTTTGCAGTTGGTGGTTGGAACATTTGCATTTGAGTAGCTTCAATCTTTTGCATAAACTCTTTCATTTTCTTAACTTCTTCTTCTAATTTGCTTGTATCTATTTTTATATTCAAGATTTGAGTTAAAACTTTCAATACTGCTTCTGAGCTTTTAGGGTCTGGTAAAAATGGCATTCCTGATGTTTCCCCCATTAGGCATGTAGCTGGTATACCATAATATTTTGCAATTCCTAAGAAAAGACCAGCAGCACCAACAATTGTACCTACTCTTTTACTTGTATCAAAAACTATGTTATATTTTTTATATTTTTCTTCAAGCTTTGGATCATTAACAGCACCAACTACTTTTGGTTTCTCGGTTATAATGCCGATGTTTAAACCGGCAAGCGCGAATATTTCTTTAACACCAATCTCTTTTAAAAATTTAATAACCTCTTCAACTATTTCATAATGACCCTCTGGATCTATACTTTGACTATCACCAATCATTATAATTAAATCATTCTTTCCACTTTTGTTTTTCCAATAGAAAAATTCTGCTTTAACCATTTCTACAGTTGAATTTTGAGGAACAATTACTATTGGCATAAAATGAGAAGAAATTAATTCAGCGAATTTTTTGGCTTTAAGTTCTTCAATTAAATAGCCGGCCGCTACCCTTCCAACATTACCTACTCCTGGCAGACCCTCTATAAATATTGGATTTTTTAATTTTGGTTTATCGAGCAATATTATTCTGGTAGTCATTAAAAATAATTAAACTTATAAATTTAAATTAACTAAATTCCCAGAAACCATTTAGATTTTTCTTCTTTCTTCTTTTCTTCTTCTTCCCATCTCTTGATTTTTTTAGAATTTTCCAATATAACTTTCTCAATTTCACTTAAATCTTTCTTAGTGTTAGGAATTCCTGATGTGTTTCCTACGCCTATCAAAATAATAACCTTCTCTTTACTTTCTCTTATGTTGTCTTCAATCATTCTTATTGCATTTTTGGCACCAACTAATATTTCTTCTTTCATGGGAATTAAAGCCTCTTCATTGCTCATTTTTACTATATAAGAATCTAGAGTAATCTTTCTTTTTGTTGATATATCTTCTATCTTAGCTTTTTCCACACCAATACCACCAATCGCAACTCCTATACCCTCGGCAACTTCTCCTGTGTTTTCGCTTTCTAGTTTAATAGCTGCATCTACAGTTATTATTTTTTGTGCTTTGTACTTTCTGACTAAAAAATCAACGACCTTTCCAATTTTCCCCACTCTTGCACCTGGTCCTTTGGCTTTAACAACTATAACTTTCTTCCCAAATATTCTTTCAACCGAGTAAACCATGTTGTCAATCTCTCTAGGTTTTTTAGTTATAAAATTGGAAGCGACAAAAGGGCCAACACTATCACCAATAGGTAGACCTTCACTTAAAGTTTCTATAGCCTTTAAAAGTGACTTAGAGTATTTCTCTATGATAGGGAGTTGCATTTGTAGTATGAGTCCTAGTTGATAAGCGTTTGTTTTTTGAATCAACTTTATGTAATGCTTAATTACTTTCGAATATTGATAAATGCCTATCTCGGCACTAATAGAAGAAATAATATTCCATTTTTCGTCATCATCTAAGTTTTTACCAACTCTGCTAACAAAATAAACAAATTTATCTTCTTCTAATTCTTGTAAATGTTCAAGCTTATTTATTATTCCAAATGGATCTAAACTAACTGGACTTATAACAAAAAAATCCAAAAAATTTTCTAACTTCTTTTTAACGTCCTCACTGCCATTTTTCAACTTTTTTATTATTATCTTCTTTCCCTTAGCGCATAATTCATCCAAAAGAAGAGCTGTCTTAGAGAATCTAGCAATTATTTGAAATATTAGAAGTCTAGGGTAAAAAAACATGAAAAAGAAAAATAACAATATCCAAATAAAGTTTGAAATCTCAGATTGTAGTAAAAACATAATCTTATCCCTTTTTGATGCGCTAATATCTATTATAAAGTATAAATATAAATCCTTAAAATAGAAAATTATTATGAACTGGAAAATCTTGTTTTTGCTATTTTTAGTCTCTCTAATAGGAACTATATTTGTACTAAATAGAGAAAGATTTCAAACTCCAAAACTAGATTTTATAACTGGTCTTGTAACACGTATTTGGAAAACAACCGAAAAGAAAATAGTTCTAACTATATTGGAAACAAAAACACCTTTATCTTTTTCTATTGCTAAAGAAACCATCACTCTAAATGGAGTTTGTATAATGCCCGTAAAAATTGGAAAAACAACAATTCATCTAACAAATTATCTATGCAGCTTTAAATTTTACGAACCGAGTGGAAAAATAACAATAAACAAAAATTCTATATCTTTTGAAGTAACTTCAAAGTCTCTAGAAATAAACGAAATATTTTATCAAACAGAAGAAAAAATTGTTGGTGAAATATTGGCAAATTCTGGCAGTTTCTTTATCGCTTCTAACAATATAAAAATTGAAGAAATTGAAGGCAAGCTAGAAATTTATACTGTCGAAAATAAGCCATCTTTGATTCTTAACTTTCCACCATGTGAATATTTAGAATTAAATAGTTTCAATGGAGAAGTTAAGATAACTAATGGCTCTATTGTTTTTGATGGTAGTGCCATTGGTAAATATAGGTGTCAGAATGTTGAAAACAAAATATGAAGAAGCCAATATTGCACTATTCGTAGATGGTCCCAACATGCTTAGAAAAGAATTTTCAATAGATTTGAGAGAGCTAAGAAAAAGAGCATCTAAATATGGAAGGTTAATAATTGCAAAAGTTTTTGTAAATCAATTCGCACCCGAAAAACTTATCGAAGCCATAATTAATGAGGGTTTTGAAGTTGAAATAGGATTAGCTGTAAATGAAGAAGATAAAAATGATGTTGATGTTATGTTGGCTGTTGAAGCTATGGAAGCAATATTAACTAAAGATGTTAATATTTTGGCTTTAGCCACGAGAGATACAGATTTTCTCCCATTAATACAAAAAGCGAAAGAACATGGAAAAAAAGTAATAATATTTGCTGCAGAACCTGGATTGTCTGCTAGTTTGAAAAATTCAGCTGACCTATTAGAAATAATTTCCTAAGAAAAGAAAATCTCCCACAACTTTTTTGGAGTTAATTTAATAGAACTTAGTGCCGATAGCTCATCAAATTTCTTTTTTTTAGCTAACTTATAGCATGGAGATATTAGAAAGGGGACATCACCAAATTCGTGTTTTCCAGTTTTACAAGAAGTTATATGATCTGTCGTTATCATAATTTTTCCTTCGAAATTTCTATAATTTTCTAAATATCTGTCAAATTCTTCTATAATACTTCTTTTTTTACTTGAGTCTTTATCATGTGCTGCTTCGTCTGTCCACTTGATATGTGTATAAATAAAATCATATTCACTCAATAATTCTTCAATTTTTTCAAATATGAACTTTAAACCTTTTTTATAATCAAATTCTTCAAAAATGTCTAAAACGTCAAAGCCAGCTAACATACAAGTTGCTTTCATAACTCCTGGTTCACTAATAGCTATAGCTTTCACTTTATACTTTTTTACGAATTTGGGTTTGAAGTACTTTAATTTATTTCCAGGCTCTCTTAGTAGAAGATAATTTGCTGGTAAAATTCCTCTTTTTTTTCTCTCTCTGTTAACCTTATGATTCATTAGTAAAGCGCTTGTTTTTTCTACAAAATCTTTAATAATATTAGCAGTCTTTTCTGCATCTTTATTCAAAGGTATAATTTCCTTTGGAGGAAGTTGTGGCGATAAAGGATCATTTAACTGTATCTTATCACTTAGTTTTTCTTTAATTAGTAAAACGGCCCTATGACCATAAGTTCTTTTAAAAACAAATTTCACTCCTATATCAATATTTTCGTTTATATCTCTTTCTAAAATATCCAATCCAAAAGTGTTTCTACCGGCCCTTCTATCAATTATAATACCTTTTTCTAATGTTCCGAAATCACATCTAACGGAAAGCCAACCATTTTTATATTCTAAGCCTGCAGATATTGCCTCTAAAACTCCTCTTTCATTTCTAAATTTTTTTGGATTGTAACCTAAAAATGAAGTATTTGCAATATGGCTTACACTTGCTCTTGTATTTTCATTCCAATCTTTTTCTTCAATAAGCCTCAATCTTCCTATCAACCCTTTTGATGACAAATAATCAATATTAGGTTTTTTAGCTAACCTTAGAGGAGAATTTTCATCCGGAAAGTCTGCCAGTCCATCAAAAACAAAAACCAAATACTTCATTCTATTATTATTATTTTTTTGTTTTAAACGTATGATTTAAAAGGCCGCGACCGGGATTTGAACCCGGGCATAGGGCTCCACAGGCCCCCGCGCTAACCAGGCTACGCTATCGCGGCCATATTTAATACTATTATAGCTAAAAAATAAAGAAAAACTACTAAATCTACTAAAAATTAAGAGAAATGACAAATAAAACAAAAAAAGATTAAATATCATCCAAATATTCTAAGTCTTCTAGCGGATCCCAAATTTCGTCTACTTTTTCTTTCACTTTTCTCACCTATGAAAAAGAAAGGAGGGGGAGAGACATTACTTGATAATGTCTATTCCTAGTAATGGATTAACTTCTCTAATTATTGGTTGTTCTCTTGGAGATCTTCCGAGAATATATGGAGATTTTACTCCAGTTATTATAGTTATTACTTGAACCTTTCCTTCGAATTCTGGTAGTATTCTTGCACCCCAATACACAATTGCTGATGGGTCTAAAGATTGGGCAACAGTTTCTCCTATCAAGTTGACTTCCTCTAGCTTTAAATCTGGTCCACCAGTTATGTGAACTAGTGCTCCTGCAGCACCAGTATATTCAACCTCTAATAATGGATTTTGTAACGCTTTCATTACAGCGTCTCTCGCTCTATCGGATGAGTTACTCTCACCTACTCCTATAGCTGCAACTCCTCCGCCAGTAGACATAACAGCTTTTACATCAGCGTAATCTAAATTAACCAAGCTCGGCAAAGTTATCGTTTCTGTTATTCCTTTTACCATACTTGCAATTAATTCATCCGCAACAGCAAATGCTTGTTGAATAGTCAAATTACCAGCATATTTTAATAGCTTATCATTCTCAATTACGATTACTGTATCGGCATATTGTCTTAAAACTGCTAAACCATCTTCTGCTTTGGAAATTCTCGCTCCTTCTATTTTGAAAGGCATTGTAACTACTGCTATAACTAATGCTCCCATAGATTTAGCTAGTTCTGCAACCACCGGAATGCTTCCTGTTCCTGTACCTTTACCTAATCCTGCTATTGCAAAAACTAGATCTGCTCCTTCAATTGCCTCTTTAATTTCGTTTCTACTTTCTTCGGCAGCTTTTCTACCAATCTCGGGATACCCACCACATCCCAAACCTCTTGTTAATTCTTTTCCTATAAGTATCTTTTTATCTGCTTTAGCTACAGCCAAAGCTTTGGCATCTGTATTTAAAGCTACAGTGTACGCTCCTTCAACACCCATTTCTGTAAGTCTAGTTACACTATTACAACCGGCTCCTCCACATCCAACTACAACTATTTTAGCTTTTTTAACCTGAATTCCGAATTGTTGTTCGGCTAACTTAAAGTAATCAACATTGCTAAATGTTGCTCCGCTTGTAGATTCAATTCTAAATCTAGAAATTTTATCTTCGGCAGATGCGCCGGCTCTCTTTAGTGCGTTTGCCACTATACTATCAACTACCATTCAATCTACCTATATCCTCCAAAATATATTTTTCAGTATCGAAAACCATTTTAATATGGTTTTCGATACTTCAATTAGAAAGCTAAACACTAATGATAAACACCACTATTTAATGATATACTGTGCCCCCCAATATTAAATTTTCTTCTGCCCCCAACAACTAACTAAACTTATTATATGTTAAATAAATGCTTTTCTTTTTTTGCAACTATACATTAAAGTAAATAGTTAATGTTTAACAAAAAATCTAATAAAAAACTTTTTAATCAACATTTAATAAAAAATACTAAATTATACTCTGAGATTAATGATAATTAAATTCGATTTTTAAGGTACGTATTTTACATAATTTTTAAATTAGTAATTCGAAATGAAGTTCTTATTATTTTTTATCAACACGCGTTAGCTATAAATGCTTTTCTATTCAAATAAAAATCATGAAATGGAAAAAAACAATAACTATACTTTCGGTAATCTTACTACTTTCTACTTTAGCTAGCGGACAAGCAACACAAATATTAGAAAGAAGCTGTCAAGGAAATTATGTGATTGGTAAAATTCTAGATTCAGAAAGTAGGATAAGTTATAGAATCCTAGATTTTTGTCCATATGGTTGCATTTA
>JAWAJM010000018.1:0-8636 GCA_038996625.1 Candidatus Aenigmatarchaeota archaeon | reverse complement strand
AATATAATAAACAATAAAACTATAAATAAAAAAATAAATATCGATAGTATTGTTATATAAGAGATTTTATTATCAACTATTATTATTGGAAAAGGACCAATTAATCCAATAAATGTAAATTTCCCATTTTTATGTATTCCAAGTGACATAATAGTCAAAAAAATTCCTATTAAAATAAAGGTAATACCTAAAAATAGATAAAATTTTTGGATTATCATCTTTCTATCGTAACTTTCGAATGGCCTATATTTATTATTAGATCAAATCCATATTTTTCTAGCCATATAGGAACATCACAACCTCCAAAAGTTTCTCCCAACCATATGTAAACTTCTGTATTTGGAAAGTTTTCTTTTATTAGATCATATATTATTTTTGATCTAGGTTTTAAGCCATCTGGAAATTGTAGTAAAATCTTTTTTGGCTTTTTTTCTTTTATTATATCTAAAATTCTATTTATTTCTAAATCTATCTCCATTTAAATATGTTAAATATTTTTGTTAAGAATCCTTCTTCTTTAATTTCTTCTTTTATTCCTAAAATTCTCTTTGATATATTTAAGATATCTAAAGAAGCTGGAGAATTTGGGTCTATTTCTATTAAAGGAATACCAATATTCATACTATATTGAACATTTTCATCTTCTCTGACTGTACCTATTAATTTTTCTTCTAGTAAAGTTTCTATTTTATATAAATCTACATTTTCAGTATATCTATTTAATATTATTCCTTTTATTTTAGTTCCCAGAGTTTTACATATTTTTATCGCTCTTAAAGCATCCATTAAAGCTGCTTTTTCAGGAGTTGTAACCAATATGGTTTCATCAGCAGCTTTAATGGAAGAATAAGCTTCTCTACCTAAACCGGCTGAAGAATCTAGTATTATGTAATCGTATTTCTCTCTGACTTTATATAGAAAATATAGTCTATCTAAATCTACATCTACTAAATCTTCTATTTGTAAACTTCCCGGTATTAGATCGAACCCATATTTTGTTTTAAATATAGCATCCTCTAGTTCTATTTTTGATTTTAAAAAATCATGAATCGTTTTTCCTCTTCTGTCAACTCTTAAAACAATGCTTACATTTGGAGTTGTTATATTAGAGTCTATTAAAAGAACTTTTTTATTAAAATTGTTGAGAGCATAAGCTAAATTTATTGAAATAAAAGTTTTTCCTACTCCTCCTTTACCCGATATTATAGAAAAAACTTCAGCCAATTTGCTTTTCAACTATTTGTAAAAATTTTTTGGCCATTTCTACAAAATCTTTTAGCGACTTTTGATTTATTTCTACAACTTTATCGAGGGATTTGCATATAATGATCATAGATCTTCTATATTCATCTTTTATCATAATTTCTGAATTTATACAAAATCTTAAAATTTTATAATTTTCTAATATAGGCTTTACTTCTTCATTAGTAAAGTTTTCTTCAAATATTTCTAACCTCTTCATTGGTACTTCAGGAATTTCCTTTATTTTTCCTTTATTTTTTAAATATTGCAAATATTCTGTTATTAAAGAATCATAAAAGCTGCATAATGTCTTTATTAGTTGTTTTACTGTTTCTAATCCTTTATTATTTTTTAGAGATACATTATAAATATGTAAAACTTCTGAAAGAATTTCTTTAGAATTCATGAGTTCTTATTAAATATATTTGAATATTATGTGTGCAGCTAGAACTAAAGCAGCCAATATTATTGCTAGAGCAATAAATGTTTTTTTATCTATTACTATTTTAGATTTTTCTTTTCCAAATTTAAATATTCCAGCAAAACTTCTAACAGGTAATGTTTCTATCTTTTTTGTGGTCATATTTTTATATTTTAAGTAGAAGCTTATAAATATAGGTGGCCGTTGGAAAGTCCGCTTACCGTAGGGCGCCGACGCAAGTCGGGGGGAGAAATCCCCGGCAACTTCTCAAGAAATAGCGAGCCGGAAAGCAAATGAAAATGAAAAGGAAATATCTTGGGGTAACCTAAGATAACCTTGGAGAGCTTTCCGGTATCTTGAGAAGGAAGACCCGCCGGTAAAAGGTTTGCCGATTAGAAAAATATATACTAAAAGCGGCTTACGGCCACCTAATAACTTTTTCCAATGTAACACCAATATTTTGCTTTATTTTTACAAACAATACACTCTTCATCTTCAGCAATTTCTGGAATAATATCATAGCCACGAACATCAACATTTAAATTATTTTTTAAGTACTTACCACATTCTTCGCTTAAACAAAAAGGCACTTTAGCTGCTTTTCTTTTATCTATAATATCCTTTAGTTCTTCTATAGATTTGATTTTTATAATGCTGCTTTCAAAGAATTTTTTGCTATTTTCTTTTAATTTTAAATCAAGTTCTTTTATAAGTTCAGAAAGATATTTTTCTATTTCGTTTAGAGAAATAGATTTTCTTTTTTTAGTTATTCTATCGCATATCGTTACAATTTCATTTTCAAATTCTCTTAAGCCTATTTCTATTCTAATAGGAACTCCCTTCATTTCCCAATAATTGAATTTCCATCCAGGAGTCTTATCGTCTCTATCATCAATTTTTATTCTATATTTTTCAGATAAAATGTTTTCTATTTTTTTACAATAATCTAAAATTTTTTGTTTTTCAGTTTCAGAATAATATATGGGAATTAATACTATTTGTATGGGAGCTATTTCAAAAGGCAAAATTAATCCACTATCATCTCCGTGAATTCCTACTATAGCCGCTAATATTCTCATAGATAAACCAAAACAAGTTTGCCATACAAATTTAGTATTATCAAGATCTAAAAACTCTTTTGGAAAATGTTTTCTTAAAATTTCATCGATATTTCTAATTAAATTCTCATTATCTTCAGATATATCTCCAGAAAATTCTATTTTATCCAAAATTTTTGCTTTTTCAATTTCATTTTCATAAAATCTTATCTCAATATTATTATCTAGAACCTTTATAATAAATTTATATTCCCCATTTTTGCTTTTGGCTTCAAAAGTATTATCATCTATTTTGATGTAAGGATGCTTATCTTGAAATTTAATATTGAATGCTTTTGAAAAATTTTGGCCTAACATGTGTGTAGTTCCTATTTGTAAAAATCTTCCATCAGGTAATAAAGTATCTGCAGCAAAAGTTTTTTGAGCTCCAGCAAATTTGTCCCAATCTGGTCTAACAATCCATATATGGGGAATTGACAAGATATCCCAAAATAGATTAGAATATATTTCCATGGATTTTTTAATATTTTTATTAGCATCATCAATATCTTTGTGAGCTGTATGTGATTCTATCCATAGAATCTCTCTTCCTCTTATTAAGGGTTTTGTTGCTTTTGTTTCATATCTATAGACCGAATTGCTCATGTAGGTTAAAAAAGGCAGATCTTTATATGAGTTGATCCATAAAGAAAACATGTAGTATAATTCTGTTTCAGAAGTTGGTCGAAGTATATAGTAAATCTCTTTTTCTTCTTCTAAGGGATTTCCAGGTTTAACGTAAAATACTTCGCCTCCAAATCCAATAATATGTTCTTCTTCTTTTTGAAATATTTCTTTTGGAATTAATATTGGTAGCCATATAGGCTTGTATTCTTCTTTGTCTAATAATTTTTCTAAAATTGAAAAAATATTTTTTATCAAAGAAAATCCATAATTTGGATATGCAGGCATTCCTTTTACAGGAAATCTATCATCAATTATTTCGGCTTCTCTAATTATTTGATTATACCATTCGGAAAAATTTTCTTTTTTTTCCAATTCAACCATAATCTTACAACATGCTATAAAATTTTAAAACATTGCTAAATTATATCTAACAATATCATGATCTCTCTTACTATAATAGTAAGAGAGAGAATTCTGATTAAAGATGAGGGGAATGAGAGGGTTATATAACCCAGCAACCCGCCCGGTGGATGCCTGGGCTCGGGAGCCGAAGAAGGGGGTGGCAAGCGACCAAATGCTGCGGGGAGGTGCACGCAACCATTGATCCGCAGATTCCCGAATGGGAACTCCTGTTCGGGTGAAAAACCCGAACATCCCGTAAGGGAGGGGAACGCGGGGAAGTGAAACATCTCAGTACCCGCAGGAAAAGAAAACAAAACGTGATTCCCCTAGTAGGGGCGACCGAAAGGGGAGAAGCCTAAACCTAATCCTCTGGGGTAACTCAGAGGAGATGTGGTGTTATGGGGTAGAGGCTATTCCGCTGTAAAGGCTTCGAATTCCGGTGGAAGTCCGGAACCGAAGAGGGTGACAGTCCCGTAGGGGCCTTTACAGCGGAATATCTCTACTTCCGGAGTACTGGCGGTTGAATTTCCGTCAGGAAGTTGGGGGTAACCAACCCCCAAGGCTAAATACTACCCGAGTCCGATAGCGTATAGTAGGGCGACCGAACGGTGAAAAGAACCCGTGGCAGGGTGTGAAAAGAATCTGAAACCGGGCGGGGACAGTCAGGCAAAGCGGGTTAGGCCTTGCGGTTGGAAAATTTCGGCGACGAATGAGTACAACCGCGAGGTTATCCCGTTTTGCCGTACGTTTGGAAGAACGTGCGGGGGAGTGTATCCGAGTGGCGAGGTTAAGGGGTTTATCCCCGAAGCCGTAGGGAAACCGAGATCCCGCAGCGGAATCTTTTCCGCGAGGGGACCCGTTCGAAAGAGCGGTTAGTCACTCGGATACGACCGGAAACCGGGCGATCTACTCCGAGGTAGGGCGAAGCGGGGGGAAACCCCCGTGGAGGCCCGAAGGGATGGGAAAAATCCCTCCCATAACCTCGGAGTAGGGGTGAAAAGCCAATCGGGCCCGGTGATAGCCGGTCCCCGCCGAAATTGATTGAAGTCAAGCCTCGGGGGAGGATTCTACCGGTGTAGAGCTACGGATTCCGTAGGGGTTATCCCTACGGAGTCCAACTCCGAAGCTGGTAGATCCGTAGATCCCGGGAGACGGGGTGCGCGGGAAAGCCGCGTATCCGAGACGGGAACAACCGAGACCTGGGTTAAGGCCCCTAAATGCCGGCTAAGTGAAAATCAAGGGTGTCTATCCCCTAAGACACCGGGGATGTAGGCTTAGAAGCAGCCATCATCTAAGGAGTGCGTAACAGCTCACCCGGCGAGGGGATAGGCCCCGAAAACGGACGGGTCTAAGCCGGCTGCCGAGACCCAGGTCCGCGGATCTTTGATCCGCGTGAGGTAGGCGGGCGTCCGGATGGCTCAGAAGGAGCTCCGAAAGGGGCTCTGGAGCCGTTCGGAATGAAGATCCCCGCGGTAGTAGGAATCAGACGGGTGAGAATCCCGTCGGCCGAAAGGGGAAAGGTTTCCCCAGCAATGAAGTTCAACTGGGGGTTAGTCGGTCCTAACCCATATCCCGAGAGGGATATGGGGAAAGGGAAAGGGGTTAATATTCCCCTACCGCCCAGGTAGGTGCGGTAACGCAAGCCTCTTTCCCGACCCATTGGGCTAGGCGGACGGAGGGGTGGATTAAATTCCACTTACTTCCGTTAAAGGGGATAGGGCCGGGGAGTACCGTAATGGTGAGAACCGGCTCAAACCCTGAATTTCCGCCGAGGCCTGGTGGCTATGAAAAGGGAAAGAGGAACGATCCTGGGCGACCGTACCGCACACCGATACTGGTCCCCTGGGTGAAAAGCCTAAGGCCGTGGGGGTAACCCGGTCAAGGGAACTCGGCAAATTAGCCCCGTAACTTAGGGAGAAGGGGTGCCTGCGGTAGTGGGCTAATCCTGCTACCGCAGGTCGCAGTGACTAGGGCGGGCCGACTGTTTATCAAAAACATAGCTCCCGGATAGCCCGAAAGGGTTTTTACCGGGGGCGACACCTGCCCAGTGCCGGTACCTGAACCCCCCGTTCAAGGGGGCTAAGGGCCGGTAAACGGCGGGGGTAACTCTGACCCTCTTAAGGTAGCGTAATGCCTTGCCGGTTAAATGCCGGCTTTGCGAACGGTGTAACGAGCCCGCCACTGTCCCTGGCCGGGACCCCCTGAACCTGCCGTCCTGGTGAGAAGGCCAGGGACCCCCGATGGGTAGAAAAGACCCCGTGAAGCTTAACCGCAGCCTGCCGTTGTTCCAAAGGGTTCAGTGTGTAGCGTAGCGGGGAGCGATGAACTTCAGCCGCTAGGTTGAAGGGATGCGTCCATGAAACACCCGCCTCTGGACCCTTTGGAACTAACTCGGAAGAGGACAGCGGTAGGTGGGCGGTTTGGCTGGGGCGGCACCCCGCCGAAAAGATATCGGCGGGGTCCAAAAGGTCGGCTCAGGCGGGTCAGAACTCCGCCGTAGAGGACAAGGCCAAAAGCCGGCCTGACTGTGCCCTGACCATCAAGGGGCGCAGAGGGGAAACCCGGGCCTAGCGAACCCCATACTCCCATTGGTGGGGGTATGGGCTGGCGGAAAAGCTACTCCGGGGGTAACAGCACAGTCGCGGGCGAGAGCCCACATCGACCCCGCGGTTCGTGACCTCGACGTCGTCTCCCCCTATCCTGGTGGTGCAGAAGCCGCCAAGGGTGGGGGTGCTCACCCATTAAAAGGGGTCGTGAGATGGGTTCAGAACGCCGCGAGGCAGTTCGGTCTCTAACTGTCGGGGGTGCTAGCCGCCTGAGGGGAAGGTCCGCCTAGTACGAAAGGAACGGCGGGCCGTGGCCACTGGTGGACGGGCTGTCCGACGAGGGCAAGCCCGGTAGCTACGCCATAGGGGGTAAGCCCTGAAAGCATCTAAGGGCGAACCCCTCCCCGAAAATAGGCGGCTATTAAGGGCTGGGGTAGAAGACCCCGTTGATGGGGCGGCGGTGGAAGCTCCGAGGGTTTCCGAGGAGTAAGCCGACCGCTTCCAATCGCCCGTGGGTTATATAACCCTCAACCCCAGAAAATTTACTTTTATTTTTATAAAATCTTGAACAAATTTAGAATATACTCTTTATTAAAGTAGTAGTTGTTAATTATTTTGAAAAAATCTTCAGGAGATATTTTATAAGCTGTAAGTCTATTTAATAATTTAGATCTTGTAGTTAACTCTCTAATTAAATCTTCGTAGGATACTCCATATTCAGTGTGTATTTTATATAACATATAAGATTTATAATTTGATTTAAACAGTTTTTCAGAAGGATCCCAATAAAATATTGTATTATATCTCTTTCTGTTTATTATTTCGTCAATTTGTCTAACTTTTCTAATGTTTTTTCCTGTAGTAATATCATGGAACATAAGAACAGAAAGATCTAACAGATTAACTAAACTTTCTGGCAATTCTATAGGCGGAGATATAAGTCTATAAATCAAAGCATCTGTAGATTCAGCGTGCATAGTTGATATAGAAGCATGTCCGGATGCCATTGCTTGAAACATAACATAGGCTTCTTTTCCTCTCACCTCACCAACAATTAAATAGTTTGGATTTTGTCGCATTGCTTCTTTAAGTAATGTAAACATATCTATTTCCTTATTTTTGTCATTAGAATATTTTATAGTTGATGGAATCCAGTTTTTATGATATAATTTGATTTCTCTAGTATCTTCTATTGAAACAATTTTGGCTGATGGAGGTATAAACATCGATATTGCATTGAGAAATGTAGTCTTTCCTGAAGATGTGCTTCCTATTATTATGATATTTCTTCTATATTCTATTGCTAACCATAAATAAGCTAAAATTTCTGGACTTACAGATCCAATTTTAATTAAATCTATTGGAGTCCAAGGGTTCTCTCTAAATTTTCTTATCGTAAAGGTTGGTCCTCTAGTAGTAATTTCTTTTGAATATGTGGCGTTAACTCTAGATCCATCAGGTAAGGTAGCATCTAATATAGGATCTGAAAAAGATATGTATTTTTTGGATCTAAGAGCAAACTTTTCTATAGTATCTAATATTTCTTCTTCATTAAGAAAATATATATTTGTTTCCAAATTTCCAAAAAATCTATGAACAATGTATATTGGAGATAAAACTCCTGTACAGCTAATATCTTCGATAAAAGGATCCCTCATAAGTGGTTCTATCTTTCCATATCCATATATATCTCTAAAGACATAATAAAATATTTTTTGGTATTGTTTTTTATTTAATTTTATGGACATTTCTTTTAACAAAAGATCATATATTCTCTTTAAATAACTTAAAGCTTTTTTATAATCTTCAATATCCGATAATTTTACAAATAAAAGATCTTTAACTCCTAGTTTTACTGAATCTAAAAGCTTCTTTTCATCTTCTGACAAAGAAGGTTCTAAAACGTTATATAATAATATTGATTTGTTCTTATTATAATATATTTTAGCATAAGCAAAAGGCTCGATTAAAGGATATATTATATTTGTGTTTTCAATTTTCTGAGGTATTTCAATTATTGGAATTTTTGGTTTTAGGTTAAGTATAATATCCATGATTATAATTTTATATAATCTCGAGATATTTAAAATAAAATATAATGAAAAGAGAATCTGTAGATTTTTTGAATAAAAAAATAAAAAATACATTTTTTCTTATAAAAAATGTTAAAAAGATATATAATTCTTTAAATAAATTGTTAGCTGAGAAAAAAGAATTAGAAGAAAAATTTAAATTTTTTGAAATTTCAGAAGAATATTATCATTCTCAATTAAGGGAAATAAATAAAAGAATCTTTAAATT
>JAWAJM010000017.1:0-8782 GCA_038996625.1 Candidatus Aenigmatarchaeota archaeon | reverse complement strand
TTTTGGATTTCATAAATTAATTTTTTATAAATAGTATTTTAAAGCCTTATTATAACTGTATTATACTTAAATTGAAATTTCTCCTTCAAAATTTATAACAATCTTGTGAAAGTAATGTAAATAATTAGCTTTTTTAAATAGATATATTATATAGGTTCTGATTATTATTTTAATCATAATCCTCATCTAATACTATATTAGAGAGATTATTGAATTATTTTTTCTTAAAATAAATGTAAATTTTATCTTCTAAATTTTGAAGAAATATATTTAAAAATATTTTCAAAATTAAGTACTTTCCATTTCTAAATTTCAACAAATTTTAATTTCATGTTTTCTACCATATAATAGGAGTTCACTAATGAAGATTAATATTTAAACACATTAATATAAAAGTGAAGAAAGATTTAAGATCTGCGAAAATGATGATTATAATTCAAAGCTTAAAATAATTATAATGGTGGAAATAGATGGTAGAAAAGAAAAATATAGTTATAGTGACATCAAATTTTAATTCATTAAAATATATTTCACTTTCTAAACTTAGTTTATATAGCATATTTAATGCTATTGAATCAATAAAAGCTAATGATGAAATAGAGTTGCTCATAATAGATAATGCTTCAACAGATGGTTCTGATATAATCATTCATAATTTAGCAACTAAATTATCTAAAGAAAAAGATATTGATTTTGAATTTATTAAATTAAAAAAAGATTTAGGAAATAGTTTCGCTTATTCGTATGGTTATTTATTAAGTAGAAAAAGAGGAGCAAGGTATGTAATCTTAATGGATAATGATTATGTTATTTTGTATCCTAAAGTTTTAGATAAATTAATAAAAATGGCCTATGAATTATCTAGTATTAATTACTATTCCATAACTCCATTGAGTATATCAGGAAACAGAAAAGAAATACTAAATATTATTAATAATTTTTCATCAGAAGATCCAACTTTAGAAATGCTTGATTATTTAAATAATTTCATAGAAAATAATAAGTCAAAATATAGTGTAAGAGAAATTGGTCTTATAGATGATTTGGGCAGAGTCTTCAATCTTCCAAAATATTTAACTCTATTCGAATTTCGTAAATTTACTTCTCATAAGAAGATTTTGTTAACAGGATATACGCCATTATTTTTTTCACTTTATAATACCAAACTAGCCCCCATATTTCATTATTTATATATCGGAGGAGATGACATAATTTCTGGATTAGAGCATGTTAAAAGAGGATATTTCAATATAGTATTAATGGACTTATTAGGAGGACACTTCTATAGTGAAGATAAGTATAAAAATATTTATTTTAAAATTAGAAATTCAATATTAGTGGAACAACCAACTAGTAATCTTTATTTTTTATTTAAATTTATTTATACCTTTCTTATTCTAATTCCATCAACGATTATAGACTTAGATTTTATGAAAAATAATATTAAAATTGGTGATATTAAATTTAGAAATAATAAAGTAAAACAAATTGTCCTAGGTACAATGCATGGTTTTATTCATTATAATAAATATAGAGAAAAAATAGAAAAATGGTTTAATGAAAATATTCCAGAGAAAAAAGATAATAAATTGAATTATTTAAGATTGTCATTTTCTCATTTTCCATGTAATAACTTTATGAAAAAAATGATCTTATACTATTTAATTTCCTTAGGAAGTTCTTTAAATTACAAAAGAAACAAGGATTTATTTTTAAAAATGTTATAAGTAATATTTAAAAAAGCTATTGATAAGATGTAAAATTCTCATTTTTGTATATTCTTTATGAAAATTATATTTTTTGTAATTATTTAAATAAGCATGTAGGTATCCAACAAAATTATAGAGAAATGCTTTAAAACTCTTTTTTTGAAATAATTTCATTTTTTTACTTATTATTAAGTAAACTCGTGTAGTAAACAATATTATAAAGAGTAATGGATGTAAACCCCATTTATAATACTCTACTCCATAAATGTATTCTCTTTCTTTTAAAGTTATTACAGACGGAATTATAATATTACCATTGTATAATTCAGGCCAAATTCCTTTTGAAATTGCTAAAGCGGATATATAACCATCATCGCAATAATTTATTGGATATTTTCCATTAAGTATGTTTAAATAAAATGGAATGGAAATTAATAGAGCTGGTCCTATTCCTGCTACAATAGGCTTAGATTTTACTAATTCAAGTAAATAATTTTCAGGTAAAATTACATCATCATCAACTTTAAATATGTACTTAAATTCAGTAATATTTTTATCAATTCTTTTAATAGCAATATTAAAAGAATAACCAATTCTTAAAGGAACAGGCCAATCTTGATTAGTATGTACTACAATATTTTTAAATTCTTTAAAATTTATAGGCTCTCTTGATACTATATAAATCTCTTGTTCTACTCCTATCTGATTTACTATTCTCTCAAAATTATTAGGATTAAAAGTTGATTTGTCTTTAGTGAAATAGAGTGTTAATATCTTACTCATAGTTTTAATACTATTTGCTAAATAGTTAATAAACTTTAAATTTTAAAAAATTAATTAAATAAAAAAGATGGAAAAAAATGAAAAAATATTAATAGTAGCTGGCCATGGTGGGCATTCTGGTTATGCATTCGCTATAGTAAATGAGTTATTTAAACTTGGTTATATGAATAATATAATTATTATTACAAAAGGTTACGATTTCTTAATTGAGAAATTTAAAAAATATGGAGAAGTATTCACACAAATTCTTCCAAGAAAAACAGGTGAAGCTACTTATAGAGGTATTCATAGATGGATTATTGCATTATATCAATCTTATAAAATCATGTCTAAATATGATATTAAAGCAGTCTTCTTAACTGGTTCAAATTTCTCAATACCTTCTTCTTTAATATCTAAATTAAAAAAAATACCTATTTTTACTATTGAAGCAATAGAACATTTTAAAAAACCATCTAAAGCTATAAAAGTTTTAGAGAGTATTGGCTCAATTGTATTTATTCATTGGAAAGAACAAATTGAAATTTATCCTAAAGGAAAACTCGTTGGTCCGGTCTATGAACCACCATTATATACACCAAAAGATGAAGGATATGTACTAGTTACAACTGGGACTATAGGATATAAAGAATTATTCGATGAAATTGAGAAACTAGGATTTGAAAGAGTAGTACTACAAACTGGTAACATAAATCCAAATATATATTTAAAAAGAAATCCAAAGTGGATTGTGTTTAATTATACAAGTGATATTCATAAATGGATTGCAGGTGCTAATTTAATTATTACTCAACAAGGATTAACAGCAGCTGTTTCAAAATTAGCTTATGGTAAACCAACTATTATAGTATGGAATCCAAAAATAAAATTTGGTGCAATTAAACAAGATGTGAAAATTTATGCTAAAAAACTTAAAGTTCCATTTATTGAAAAACCATCTCTTCTTAATGATAATGTACTAGAAGAAGCAAAATCAACCAATATTAAAATTCCAAATGGAGCAGAAAAAATTGCAAGAATACTTCTTAATATAACAAGAATAATATAGTTCAATTACTACTAAAGTTCTAAAATTTTTTACTATAATGGCATTTTTTAAATATATGATAATCCATACTGGAAAACTAAGATAAATTTTTAAATCATCTATGATAAAATACTAGTCTAACAATCATAAGTTTAATTAATTAAATCTATGTAGCTCTTTTTATAAATTCAAGAGTTCAATTTTACAAATGGAAAAACCTAATTTTTTATAATTAAAATAAATTATGAACATTAATTTTTCATTCTTTTATCTCTCTCATATAAATTTTACCATAATTTTATGAAAATAAGCTAAATAAAAATTTCTAATTATTGATTAAATAAAAATAAAAAATATTGATCTAATAATAAAACTAAGGAGGAGCATAATATATAAAAAAAATATAAAGAAAGTGAGGGGGTAATTTCTTGAATCTTGAGAAAGATAATAAAAAAAGCTACTTTGTTCATCCTACTGCCATCATTGAGGATGGTGCAATAATAGGTGAAGGAACTAAGATATGGCATTTCGTTCATGTGAGAAGGGGTGCTAAAGTAGGTAAATATTGCAATATTGGTAAAGATGTATATATTGATGTAGATGTCCAAGTTGGAGATAGAGTAAAAATACAAAATGGCGTTAGTATATACAGAGGGGTTCGGGTTTCATGTTGGTTGATGTTGTTTGATATCGACCCTTGGCTTCATCGTCCTCATGGCACCTTTCATCGGTGCCCATGTCATCGGTCTCCGCCCGTTCAGGGTAACCCCTACCCACAGCTCTCCTTCATTTAACTCGGGTTCACAGCTGTGGGGAAACCTCCACATCTTGACGTATTTGAGGTAGATGTTTATGGACGCAAGCTTCTGCCTGTCCACTTCGAGACCGCACCTTGGGCACTTGAACACCTTGCCCACTCGGGTCTTTGTCACATACCCACATCGCGAGCAGGTTCGAGAGGTGTTACGTGGAGAAACCTTGACGACTAGTGCTTTCTCCGAGAGCTTCTTGTGTATTGTTTCCCATGGTGTTCTAGCGTTCCTCTTCCTCCTCTTCTTACTGGTTCTCCTCTTGGCAACCATGTCCTCCTTCTCGAGGTCTTCAACAACGTGAACAGCGTTGGGGAGCAGAGTGGTTACCTGCTTAACGAGCTTGTTTACAAAGTCCTTCTCCCTGTTTCTCTCTCGTTTAGCGTACTTCTCGAACAGCTCTTTCTTACCAATGGACTGAGCAGTAGCCTCCTTCCCCTCGTAAACAATCTTCAGGCTCTGCAGGTACCTCAGGTCAACCTTGATGAACCCTACACCTGGAAAGTATCCGTCGAGGGATAGCTCGTTCGAATCCCACGTAACAACTCTCTCAATGCTGTAGACCTCGGTTTTCTTGAACGGAATAAGCACTCTGTCATCCTTGAGGATTACTTCACCGATCCTCCAGCCTTCAACTCTCCCGCTGAACCACATTCCTCTCCAGGAAACCTCGAGGTCTTCACCTGGCTTCAGAGTTATCCTTACTGATTTGCTCTCATAGCCAACCTTCATGAGCGTTATCTTGCATCTAGCGAACCTTCTCTTAATCCTCGGCTTGACCTTCCTGGCTTCCCCCTTCAGGTACCTCTTCCTCCAGGACTCGATAATAGAGTACGCTGTTCTGATAACAGCGTCAACCCAGTGCTTAGCGTACGGGCACTCAGTGAGCAATGTGTCTCTAAGCATTTTCTTGAACTTCCTATCAGCTGGTACTCTTGGAACCTTAACCTTGTACCCCAGTTCAACGCTAATCTTCCCTCTTCTCCTGGATAGCTCTGGGAACCTGTACCCCCCCACGCGATGTTCTCCCATATAATGTCAACTACTTTCTGGAGCATCTTAGTGTACCACATTATCAGCTCTCTAACTCTCATGTCTCTTATTGGAACACTGTACATTCTCACTACTTCACGGGTCTTCAACGAGCTTCCTTGCATCCTCCATCACCTTTTTATACTTATGACTCCTCGTACCGTAGAGTTTCCCAGCGAAGTGAGAAACTATGGTGATCAAGTCCTCCACGAGCTCTTCCCTTGGGTCTTTATCCTCGTGGTTTAACACAACTACTTCTACACCGAACATTCTGAGGAGCTCTACCAGCGTTTTGAATCCGAACCTGGTGAGTCTATCTGGGTATGCTACCACGACCTTGGATATCTTCCTCTTGGTTGCAAGCCTCAGTATTCTCTTGAATCCTTTTCTATCCTCGTTGAGACCACTACCGATGTCCGTGACAACCTCGTACTTCTCCACGTTGTTCTGCTTAGCCCACTCCTCGAGAACCTTTACCTGTCGGTCAAGGTCGTCTTTCTGTGTGTACGAGGAGACACGAGCGTAGAGGATAACCGTCTTAGGTTTAACAATACCCATCAGCTTCTCAACGTCTTCCTCCCTGAACCTCCACTTACCACTCTCGAGAACAACTGGTTTAATCCAACCTCTCCTAACATACTCTCTCAGAGTGGTGTAGCTGATACCGAGCTTCTCGCAAACCTCCCTTGGTCGAAGCAACAGTACCTCCAATAATAAAATGATATCAACCCTTATAAACCTATATGAAACTCGAAACAGTTGCGTTTGGGCGTTAAAATTGAAGATGATGTATTTATAGGTCCTCATGTCACTTTTACTAATGATTTATATCCAAGATCTTTCAATAAAGAATGGCAGGTAATACCTACATATGTAAAGCATGGCGCAAGTATTGGCGCAAATGCAACCATATTATGTGGTATTGAAATTGGTGAATATGCTATGGTCGGAGCTGGGGCGGTTGTGACAAAGGATGTACCTCCTCATGGATTGGTAATAGGTAATCCAGCAAGATTGAAGGGTTTTGTGTGCTTTTGTGGTAGACCTCTTATGGATAATTGTAAAATCAAAGAAGAAGATTTGTTAATCCTATATATTTGCAAATATTGTGGTAAAGAAGTATGTATCAGAAAAGAATCTAAATTTGAGTACAATAAGGACATGAATAGAAATTAATTTCATATAAGCCCCAATCTTTTGACCACATTTTCTGGTTTATTCTAACAATTCTTCAAAAATCTCTCCATGAATTTTGCTATAATATTCGCAACCCCTGCAGTATTCTAAATATACAAAGCTTTCATAATCTAATTCAAATATAATTGTGATACTCATATTTATTAAATTTATAATTACATTAAATATCTAAATTTTTATTCTGGTTTTAAACATTCATAGCTATAATATCGAAAGCTTGGAATTATTATAAAGAATTCTGATAATCTAGTTGTATCAAATATGTATAATTAGGTCAATAAGAAGCATGTGAAAAATATAAAAATAAAGTATTTTGAGTTTTTGAAATTATAGATTTACAATATTGAAAATTTGTAATAAATCGCCAGAACTTAGTTAACCTAATGGCACTCTTCTTAATAAATCATTAAATTACCAACAGGGGAAATTGTATGGCATTCTATATTAAAGCTTCTAAAAATTATTCATAAAAGACCATTGGAAGAGCGATATTATTTTATCATATTATTCTTTCGTAAAAACCATATAGGTACAAATTTTTTTAAACAATTGTAAACAATTGTAAACTTTAATAAAGCGAAGCTATTTATAAGCAGAATTAATAAATTTCTAATGCCCACAGTAGTGGGCAAGTGGAAAATATGAATAAATTATTTGGTTCTCTATTAGTGATGGCCTTAGTACTTTCAATTGCAGCTGTAGCAATACCAGTAAAAGCAGCAGTTGTTGGAACTTTAGAAGTATCTTCACCATACTTCTATAGAGATGCAATACTTCAAGTAAGACTCTATGATCCAGATTTAATTAATGTTGAAAATGTAACTATTTCATTCAGTATTGAAGGCGGTCCATCTGGAACTTTAAAATTACGTTCACCACTTCAAAATGGTGAATTCTTTGGTTATTTTGCAAACAGTAGTGTTACAACACTTAATTTAGCTAATCCTCCTTATGGTAAGCCTGTTGATTTCTTTGCAGATAGCTTTAATAATACTATTAATTTGTCACAATATGAAGGCAAGAAAATAACATTTACTTATATGGACTCTTCTCCAGTAGGTACAGTTACAGCTTCAGCTATTTATGAAGCATATACTGCTGAATTAGTATCTATTGATAGGACAGAATATCCAATGTTTGGCTATATAAGAATACTAATTAGAGATTATGATTATAATTTAGATCCAACAAGAAAAGATGATATGACATCAGTGACATTTAAATTCTATCGTGTAGGCGATGCTGCTCCCTATAATACTACATCAGTAAGTGGAAGTGAGACAGACGCTTCTTCAGGTGTATTCTCCTTTGTAATTTCATACTCTACTAATACAACTATATGGGATCCTCCAGCTAATGCTAATTTAACTGGTGTAACTAGTGGTTCTCCAATTAAAGTTGAATATTTTGATGGCAGTGATACTGTAAGTAAATGGATTACACTTAAAACATTCCCAATTTCACTTATGGTAGAACCTTCATTTACAACTTATGGTGATTTAGTAATAAGAATATCAGATCCTAACTTAAATCTTAAATCATGGGCGAAAGATAGTATTAATAATGCCACAATATATGGTACATATGTAAACATTACTATGGGCAATGATTTCGTAGTTTTAACTTCTATAGATGAAACAGATGTTAATACTGGAGTCTTTGAATATAAAGTTCCTGTAGTAATTGGTACTGCTAATCCAACAGATGGAAAATTACAAGTAGAAGTTGGACAAACTAAAGCTGAAATTAAGTATTACTTCAATGGTTCATTAAAAGCTGAAACTATTTCAACTCTTAGTACAACTCCAGCTAGTATAACTTCTGATAAAGATATGTACAAAGCAGATGCAAAAGTAAAACTAACATTAACTGCTCCTGATTTAAATGATGATACTGTTAATATTAACTTCTTCCAAATTTCAATTCCAGGTGGTAATGCTACAATACAAGATATAAGTGCTACTATGGGTGAACAAACTGTAGGTAAATTAACTATTAAAGTTAATGGTTTATTAGCAAGAGGAAAAGATCCTCAAACATTAACATTTATTGAAACTGGTGAAAATACTGGAGTATTTACAGCTTCACTTGATTTATCTAAAATATACAATAATGCAAATGAAACATTAAAGAATGGAGATATAGTTGATGTTTCATACTATGATTGTATTAATAAAGTAACTACAAGTGTAAGATTTACCATTGGCGTAGCAGCAGCATCTATA
>JAWAJM010000016.1:0-9182 GCA_038996625.1 Candidatus Aenigmatarchaeota archaeon | reverse complement strand
AAAATTAGTCTAAATAATTGTAGATTTAAAGATTTTGAAGGAAAACCTAAAAAAGAAGAGATTCTATTTCAAAAAATAAACTAATGCTTTTAATAACTTTAGATTCAAAATATAGAAATGGATAAAAAAGACTTACTCAAAATTTTTCAAAAAGAACCTGAAAAATATTGGAAAGTTGAACTATTTGAAAGAGAAGGTTTTAAAAGAAAAGTTTGTCCTATTTGTGGTAAAGGCTTTTGGAGTATTGAAGATAGAGAACATTGTCCAGACCCTGAATGTGGAGAAGAATATGGTTTTATAGAAAAAAATATTGCCAAAAAAATGAGTTATATAGAAGTTTGGAAAAAAATGGAAGAATTCTTTGTTAAAAATGGTCACACATCAATACCAAGATATCCTGTTTTAGCTAGATGGAGAGAAGATATTTACTATAATATTGCTTCAATAGTAAACTTTCAAAGATTTGATAATGGAATTATGATTTTTGAATATCCAGCAAATCCTCTAATAGTTCCTCAAGTGTGTTTAAGGTTTAATGATATTCTTAATGTAGGTATAACGGGAAGGCATTTTACTGCTTTTGTAATGCCTGGTCAGCATGCCTTTAACTGGCCGAAGGAAGGATATTGGAAGGACGAAACTATTGAATTAAATTTTAGGTTCTTAACAGAAGAGATGAAAATACCTAAAGAAAAACTCATATATGTTGAAGACTTGTGGACTATGCCAGATTTTTCTGCTCTGGGTCCCTATATAGAAACGTTTTCATATGGCTTAGAATTAAGCAATTCTGGCTTTATGTATTTTACCTGGAAAAATAAATTAGAAGAATTGCCAATGAAAGTAATAGATGTTGGCTGGGGATTAGAAAGACTAGCTTGGTTTTCTCAAGCTACATTAACAGCGTATGATGCGGTTTTTGGAGATGCGATACACAAATTCTTAAATAAAGCTGGGCTTAAAATTGATAAAGAAGTTTTAAAAAGATATTCAATCATTTCTGGTAAACTAAATGTAGAAGACTTATCTGACTTTAAGAAGGCTAAACAGGAAGTTCTAGAAAAAATGAATATTGATGAAAATGTTTTTTCTGAAAAAATAGAAAAAATACAAGCTATGTATGCTGTTTTAGATCATTCTAGAGCTTTGGCTTTTGCGATTTCTGATGGTGGTTTGCCAAGCAATTCTAAAGCCGGATATTTTCTTAGAGTTATATTGAGAAGAAGTTTAGACTTGATAGAGAAGCACTTTAAAAATATAGACTTAGGTGAAGTATCGATTTGGCATGCAGAATATTTAAAACCCATTTTTCCAGAACTAAAAGAAAGCGAGAATGAAATATACACAGTAATAGATGCGGAAAGAAAAAAATATGAAGAAACAAAAAAGAAAAATCAAAGAATTGTTGAAATTTATAAAAATAGAGAAATAAGTACAGAGGAATTAGTCAAAATTTATGACACATATGGTATTCCTCCAGAAAAATTAGGGAAAGAACCTACTAAAGAATTTTACCAAATTTTAAATAAGAAACATTCTGCTAAGGAGATTAAAATTGGTGAGGCGAAAAAATATGATATAGAAACAGTACCTTTATACTATGAAAATATATTTGAATTCGAGGCTAAAGTAATTAAAATTGAAGATGGAAATAAGATAATTCTCGACAAAACTGCTTTCTTCCCAAGACAAGGTGGACAAGATTGCGACATCGGATACATAGATGAATATAAAGTTTTAGATGTGGTTAAAATTGGAAAAACTATAATTCATGTTCTTGAAAATAAGAAAATTTCTCTAAAAGAAGGTGATTTAGTTAAATGTAGAATTGATAAAGATAGAAGAATAAAAATTTCCAAACATCACGTTGCTACACATATAATTAACGCCGCAGCCAGAAAAGTTATAGGAAAATGGGTATGGCAAGATGGAAGTGAAGTTAGAGAAGATAAGGCAAGACTAGATATTACACACTTTGAAAGTTTGAGTGATGAAATTGTAGAGAAAATAGAAAAATATGCTAATGAAATTGTAGAGAAAGATCTTCCAATAAAAGTTGAAATTTTGCCCAGAGTTGAAGCAGAAAAAAGATATGGATTTAGAATATATCAAGGTGGTGCTATACCGGAAAAAAATGTCAGAATTGTTTCTATTGGAGAAGAGGATATAGAAGCTTGTAGCGGAACTCATAATATGCTTAAATCAACTAAAGAGGTTGGTTATATTACTATAATTAGAACTAAAAGGATTTCTGACGGAGTTGATAGAATAGAATTTTGTAGTGATATCGTTGCCTATCAATATTTAAAGAAGAAAGAGAAAATACTTGAAGAATGTTGTAAAATTTTGAATGTCGATGAGAACAAAATTTTAGAAGCTATTGATAATTTATTTAAAGAATGGAAAAAATTAAAAAAGGTGTATAAATGATTAGTAAAGAAGAATGGGAAAATTTGAAAAGAAAAGAAAAAATATTAAAGGAGTGCTGTAAAATTTTAAGAGTTGAAGAAGAAAATCTACTCAAAACTATTCTTAGATTTAAGAAGGAAATTGAAGAAATGAAAAACAAAATAAAAACTAGTTAAAAACAAATTTTATTTATGTGGCTAATAAAAGATGAAGAAGAAACAGATGAAAATTTTGGGAAAAGACCAGAAGAAAGGAATATTGAGGAGTTAATAGAAAATTGTTTAATATTAGTTGATAAACACTCTGGTCCGACAAGCCATCAAATTAGCTTATGGATTAAAGAAATTTTTGAAGCAAGAAAAGTTGCTCACATAGGAACTTTAGATCCGAAAGTTACTGGTTTATTACCTGTTCTATTAAATGACGGTGTTAAATGTGCTATACTATTTCAAAAATTGTATAAAGAGTATGTCGGAGTTATGCATATGCATAAAGATTTTGATTTAGATGTTTTAAAAAAAATTATAGAACAAAAATTTGTGGGAAAAATAACACAAATTCCACCTAAAAAGTCTGCTGTTTCTAGAAAACCTAGAATTAGAGAAGTCGTATTCTTTAAAATATTGGAAGTTGAAGGGAGGGATGTTTTATTTCATACAAAAGTAGAATCTGGAACTTACATAAGAAAGTTAGTTGATGATATAGGAAAAGCTTATGGAGTAGGGGCACATATGTCTGAATTAAGAAGAATAAAAGTTGGCAATTTTGATGAAAAACTTTCTCATTCTCTTATAAAAATAAAAGACGCATATGAATTTTGGAAAAATGGAAATGAAAAAATTTTAAAAGAAATCTTGATACCTATAGAGCATGCTATAGATCATGTTAAAAAAGTTTTCGTTAAAGATTCTGCTATTCCTAGTTTATGCAACGGGGCACCACTATTTCCTACTGGTATTTCTAGGATACAGGAAGATATAAAAGAAGGAGAATTAGTTGCAATAATGAGTTTAAAAAACGAGTTAGTTGCTATCGGAATAGCAAAAATGAATAGCAAAAAAATGTATGAAAACAAGAAAGGGGTTGCTGTTAGGGTAGATAGAGTAATAATGAAAAAAGGAATATATCCGAAATAGCCCCGCCAGGATTCGAACCTGGGTCTCCGGGTCCAGAGCCCGGCATCCTTAACCACTAGACGACGGGGCTATATAATAATTAAGAAAAAATAAGATTTCAATAAAAGTTTTTCTTAATCTTTTTTAGTTCTTTTTCAATTTTAATAACTCTTTTTGTTAGTAAAGAAGCCCATCCTGCTATAGATGCTATTTCCCTTTTTATTAAGTAATCTATTCTATTATAGGCAAGTTTTTTAATTCTTTTTTCGAAAATTTTTTGCTCCTTTTTTAATTTCTCTATTTCTTCTTTAACTTTTTTAATTTCTTGTTCCTTCATAATTATCTTGTTAGCATTAATAACTTTAAATATAAATACATTTTTATGAGAATATTAGCTACTTCAGATGTTCACTCCCCCATATATTATCAAGATTTTCTTTACTCTCTGGAAAAAATAGAAAGAAATGTAGATTTAATAGTACTAGCTGGTGATATGGTAGAAAGAGACACAATAGAAAAACAGGTGGAAGAATACAAAAAAATATATAATGCCTTTTTTGGGAAATTTTTTTCTCCTATAATTGCCGTATTTGGAAATACGGAATTTGAAGAATACAGAGAAGTTTTAAAAAGCGAGATTGATAAAATTAGATTTTTAGACGATAGCTTCATAGAACTAAAGGTGGGTAACGAAAATATTCTAATATATGGTTCTACTGGATGTTTAGATGAGCCAACCAAATGGCAAAAAGCAAATATACCAAATATTGAACAAATTTATAAAAGCAGGGCAGAAAAAATCAGAAGTGTACTAAAAAATTACAACGGATTTAAAATACTAATTACTCACTATTCCTCAACATATAAAACTCTTACTGGAGAAAATCCGCTATTTTATCAAAATCTTGGAAGCTTAGAGCTCGAAAAAATTATTTTAGAAACAAAACCAAACTTGGTTATTCATGGTCATTCTCATAAAGGAACAAAGTTTGCCTGGATTGATAGTATACCTGTTTTTAATGTTTGTTTTCCTTTAAATAAAGACCTTGTTTTAATAGAAACAGAAAAAATTAAACCTGGATTACAAAAATTCATCTAAATTTCAAAATTAAACAAAAAACCATAACAGATGTCAGAATAATTATAAAAGCAAAAAGCTGATCATATTCTGGCATACTGTAGTATGTTGAACCTGAGATCACCTCGAAAGAATAAATGCATTTACCGTCTATTAAGCTTAAATGTGCATCTTTACCTAGAATAATTTGTGGGCTTGGACAACTATCTATAGAATTAAATGATGGTAATTCGTTAGAGGTAGAATTAATATAAAAAATTATATTGTCCTTTTTAGTTAAAAATACTATTGTAGGGTATACCGTATCTATCTCGCCATATTTAAGAACTTTTGTTGTATTATAAGTATTATCAACATATATTTCTCCGATATCCTCTGGCCTTAAGTAAATAAATGCTGTATAGTTTGATTTTAAAAAACTGTAAGATAGAAAACTTATTGGAAAACTTATAGTAGAACCAACTTGATATACGCCTCCAATAGAAGAAATTGAGTATCTAATTGGATAGAAAGCCCTTCTTGGATAACTACCATCTGATAAAACAAACTCTAATTCTGGATAATTTGGATTTGAAAATTTACATAGTATCTTATTTTGAGCACTATAGTTATAATTTGGATTTTGTATTGAGCAATAGGCAAATCCTGTAGGTCCTACATAATTACAACTTTGATAATTCTGACAGAGATATAATTCAGAAGAATTTCTTGCTTCACAATTTAACCAACAAGTAACATTTATGTTTAGTAGAGAAGGATCTGTTATCTTCGGTTCGTAATTTGCATCCCAAAATATATCAATTCTCTTTTTATCACCCAAAATTCCTATGTATTGTTTACTTTGAGTATAGTCTTTATCTGAATCTATCAAGTTTAATCTAATTGAAACTAAAATAAAAGATGTAGTTTCTGGTATTAAAGTTATTTGAGCTTTAGTAGTATTAAAAATCAAGCAAAATAAAAATAGTATAACTAGTATTATCTTTTTTATCATATTATACTTAGCGAATTATAATATAAAATTTGAAAAAATAATTGTAATTGATTTTTTTACAGTTTTTTATAAACGAAAGCAAAATTATAAAAATGTTTGAAAACGTCATAATTGAAGTTTTGAGAGAAAAAGTCTTTTTAGGTATTTTTTTAGGAACTATACTAGAGTATATCTTACCTCCTATTCCAAGCGAAATGGTTCTTCCTATTGGTGGATATTTAATCTCTTTTTATCGACTAGGAACTTTTGGTTTAATTTATGGAATATTTTTTGCAACAATTGGAACAACTATAGGATCAATATTCTACTATCTTTTATCATTATACTTTGGAAGAAAATTTATAGAAAAGTATGGCAAAAAAATTTTAATAGACAAGAAAAAAATTGAAGTAGCTGAAAAATGGTTCAAAAGGTATGGTAAATTAGCTGTTTTAATTGGAAGAATGATTCCAGGTATTAGAGAACTTATATCTATTCCGGCCGGCTTATTAAAAATGAACTTAGCAGAATATATATTTTACACATTTATAGGATCTTTTGTTTGGTCGTCTCTTTTAATATCTTTGGGTTATATTTTTGGAGAAATGTCTATACCTATTATTCAAAAATTATTTACATTAATCGTTTTAGTGGTGTTTCTTTCATTTATTTCTTACATAATATTTAGAAAAATCATAACGCGCTTTATTAAGAAAAAATAAAAATAAAAATGGAGCCAAAAACTTTAATATTAATTTTTACGTCAATTCTTTTTGGTGTGTTTGGGCAAATAAGCTTAAAGCATGGAATGAACAATTTAGGACCTCTTGAAATTAAAGACATATTTAGTAGAAAACTCTTTTCAATTATATTTGAAAAATTTGTTTTCATTGGAATTGTTTTTTATTTAATAGCAACTTTGATTTGGCTAGTAATACTATCTAAAATAGAACTTAGTACCGCCTATCCTATGCTAGCAATTGGATATGTAATAATTGCTTTACTTAGTAAATTTTTATTAAATGAAAACTTGACTTTATTGAAGTTTGTTGGGATAATTTTAATTTCTGTAGGCGTCTTTTTAGTTTTAAAATCATAAAGTGATAAAATGAAAAATATTTCGATTATAGTTCCGACATTTAATGAGGAAAAGCTTATTCCAGAATTCTTAAAAGAAATAAAAAAGCTGAAACTGAAAAATTATGAAGTTATAATTGTTGATGACTCTCTAGATAATACTGCTGAAGTAGCTAAAAAATTTATGAAAAAACTAAAAATTAATGGTATCGTTATAAAAAGATTCAATAAGAAAGGTAAAGGATCTGCAATAAGAGATGGCTTGAAAAATGCTAGAGGAAGATATATTATTTTGATAGATTCTGACTTACAATATCCTGTAAACAAAATTCCTAAGATTATTGAAAACTTAAAAAAATATGATATAGTAAACACTAAAAGGTTAAGAAAAGACCCATTTTATAGAAAAATTCTTGGCAAAATTTTCAAGATCTTTGTATTTTTACTCTTTGGTCTTAAAGAAGAGACACAATCCACAATGAGAGGATTTAGAAAAAAAGTTAAGGAATATGTTAACTTTGAAGCAAATTCTTGGGCTTGGGATGTAGAATTTTTATACAAAGCTAAAAAATTAGGTTTTAAATTTATAGATATTCCCATAATTTATTCTGAAAGAAAAACTGGAAAAAGTAAAATTAATTTTTTAACTCCATTTAAAATGTTTTTAGAAGTTCTTAAAATTAGATTAAATTTGTTATAATATAAATAAAAATAGTTTTATGAAGAAAGATATAGTTCAAATAAACAAAAATAGTAATATAGCCATTTCAACTTTATGGTCAAAAAAAGAAGAAATTCTAAAAAATTTAAAAGAAAAAATAAAAGAAAAAATTGGAATAATTGGAACTACTTATACTTCTTATGGAATAAATTTGATTTTAGAAACACTTGCAAAAAATCCAAAAATTGACACACTAATATTATTTGGTGCTGATTTAAGTTCTAGTGGAGAAAACTTGATTAAGATTTTCAAAAATAAGGATTTGAAAGCATGTAAAATAATTTTTCCCTCAGAAAAAGTGGAAAAAATTGTTAACTCTGTTAAAATTATAGATTTGAGAAAAGAGTTTATTAATAGAGATTTTAGTATTCTAGAAAAAGTTATTGAAAAAAATTATAATGAAAATTGTGAAAATGTAAGAGAATTAATTGAAATTAACTTAGAAGAAGAAAGTGAACTAAATTCTTGGTTATTTCCATTAAGCGGTCATTACATATATGAAACCGGTGTTTTTAGAGCATGGATTAAAATTTTGGATTTAATAATGAGATTTGGCTCAATCAAATTTAGTGAACATGAAGAGCCGCAAAAAGAATATTTAAATGTAATGGTTACTTTAGGCTTATATGGCAATGACTACAAAATAGAAGAAGAATTTTTTAAATATATTCCAAAAAAAGATTTTGAAAATCATATAAATCAAGTATTGAATCCGGAAAAGCCTGAAACAGTAGAATATACTTATGGAGAAAGAATTTTTAAACATAGATTTGGAAAAAATCAATTAGAATATTTAATTGAAAAACTTTCCAAATCTCCATATTCTAGAAGAGCATTAGTTGTAAGTTGGGATCATGAAATAGATCAAAAAAGTAAAAATCCACCTTGCATAATAGCTATACAAGGAACTATAACTGAAAATTATTATTCACATACAGTATTTTTAAGAAGTAATGATATGTATGCTGCTTGGCCAGTAAACTTTATTGCCCAAATAGAATTAGCAAAAAAAATAGTTAATGAAATCAATAAAAGAACTAATGCAAATTTTTCAATTGGTAGTATTACAAGTATTAGTTTTAGTGCTCATATTTATGAGCATGATTGGAATAATGCTAAAAGAGTTATAAATGAAAATAGGGAAAAACTAAAGTTTTTTGTTCAAGATCCAAAAGGTAATTTTTTAATTTCTAAAGATGGCAAAAAAATTAAGTTAGAGCATAGAACTCCTGACAATTCTACCATAACTTTAAAATTAGAAAGTGAAAACTTTTGGGATATTTATCAAGCATTAAAAGGTGGTACTTTCTTTTCGACTTTTGACCATGCTTTATATCTAGGAAAAGAACTAAGAAATGCCTTTAACAAACTAAAAGAAGGAAAAGAATATGTTCAGGATGAAGCATAAAATAGATGTGAACCATCACATGATTTTGAATTCAAATAAGCAAAACCTTCCCTACAACAACCAAAAGTCAAACCATTTTTTTCAACTAAATTCTTAACTTTTTTCATAACTTTTTCTCTAATAACCTTAGGCAAATAGTAACTTCCTGAAATTTTTTCTCCTAAAACAAAATAAAATTTTTTCAATCTCTTCATTTCTTTTGGAAATTTTTTAAACATTCTCTTCCAATTATCTAATCTCGCTTTATAAGTACTGGAAACAATATGTCTTACCCCAATTTCTTTTGCTTTTAATATCAAATCTTCAACGTTATCATTCAAACCTAGAATTATAGGATCTATTCTTAAAACTGTGGGTATGTTTTCTTTTGATAGTTTCTCTAAAGCTTCTAATCTTTTAAA
>JAWAJM010000015.1:0-9232 GCA_038996625.1 Candidatus Aenigmatarchaeota archaeon | reverse complement strand
ATATATAGCTTACTTTTAACTTGGAATTTGTTCAAAACTTCAATTAATTTTTCTACTTTTTCTATACTCTTTTTTGAGGCTATAGGAAAGCTACTAAAATGAAGATATACAACTTCACATCCTCTCTTCATTGCAAAATAGCTTGAAACTGCAGAATCTATGCCGCCAGAAATTAGTGATATGACTTTACCAGAGGCTGATATTGGCAATCCCCCCAAACCTTTAATATTAGTAGTATAAACAAAAGTGCCAATCTTTCTAATATCAAAATTTATTTCTATGTCCGGATTTTCTAAATTTACTTTTCTTTTAACAAAACTACCTAAATAAGCTTCTAATTCTTTACTCTTATAATCAGCATCAATACCTTTGTTAACTCTAATTGCAAAAGTTTTTCCTTCAGGAATTAGAGTTTCATAATATTTTGAAATGAATTTTGCCAAATCTTCTTTATTAGTTGTTGATAAGTAGATAGCTGGAGAAAAAGATTGTATTCCAAAAATGTTATTTAATATCTTCAAACATTCTTCAATTTTTTCTGTAAATAAAAAAATCCTTCCTCTTTCGGTTTTAATTTTAGCTTCAATTTTACTTTTATTTAAATGTTTAGCTATATTTCCCAATAGCTTTCTTTCATAAATTCTAAAAACATTTTCAGATTTAATGAAAATTTCACTATATCTTATGATTATGGAGTTTGTCATCATAATTGATATATTGTTCTTAAAAAATATTGCAATGATAGTTTTTTAGAAAGATAACAAAATTTTGGGCCCGGTGGGATTTGAACCCACGATCTCCTGGTCCGAAGCCAGGCGCGTTATCCAAGCTACGCTACGGGCCCATGTATTTTATTTAATTTTGAAAATCTATAGATTGTATGTTAGCAGAAAAGCCAACTAAAATTGATGAAAAAGATAAAGATAAACAAATTGCTAGATTAGGGTTAATAGCAGAGTTAGATGCAGTTAGTTTATATGAGCAATTAGCAGCAAATACGAATAACAAAAAACTTAAAAAAGTTTTGCTAGATATAGCGAAAGAGGAAAAAACACATATAGGAGAATTTTTAACATTGTTGTTAGAAATGGATAAGGAGCAAGAAAAAGAATTAGAAGAAGGAAAGAAAGAAGTTAACGAAATTTAAATCTCTTCAACAATTATAGATGGACAAACTTTTTTTACTCCTTTTATTTCTTTAATTTTTTTAATAACGTCTTTAATTTCTTTTCCGGTTTTATATATGGTAAAAACAATAAATTGATGATCACCACTACTAATATATATTCTTTTTACTTCTTTAATCTTCTTTATATTTTCAATAATTCTATCAAAGTATTCTGGTTCACAATCAAATCCTATAAATGCGGTTTTTAGACCAACCTTTTTCCAGTCTATATCTACTGTAAATTTTCTAATTATTCCTTTTCTTATCAGGTTTGCTATATTCTTTCTTATTGCACCTTCAGTTACTCCTAGCTGTTTAGCTAAATGTGTAAATTTTATTCTTGAATTTTCCATCAAAATATTCAAAATTTTTTCAATTTTATTAATTTCCGATTTTCGTACCATAAAGTATATATTTTCGTACCATAAATATTTTTTGGTGATGTGTATGTTAAAAATAGGGGATCCCGCACCACAATTCAAGGCAATAACTACAAAGGGAGAAATAGAGTTCCCAAACGACTATAAAGGAAGATGGGTAGTACTTTTTAGTCATCCAGCAGATTTCACACCAGTATGTACAACAGAGTTTGTTGCATTTCAAAAGAGATACGAAGAATTTAAAAAATTAAATACAGAATTGATAGGCTTAAGTATAGATCAAGTCTTTTCTCATATAAAATGGGTAGAATGGATTAAAGAGAAGTTAGGAATAGAGATAGAATTTCCGATAATTGCAGATGATTTAGGAAAAATATCATCAATGTTTGGCATGATTCATGAAGCTAAAGGAACAAATACAGTTAGGGCAGTTTTTGTAATCGATCCAAAAGGAACAATAAGGGCGATACTATATTATCCACAAGAAGTTGGAAGAAACATAGATGAAATTTTAAGAATGGTTAGAGCACTCCAAACTTCAGATAGAAATCAAGTGGCATTACCTGCAAATTGGCCGAACAACGAACTTATAGGAAATAAAGTTATAATACCTCCAGCTAAATCAGAAAAAATTGCTAAAGAAAGATTAGAGAAGGCAGCTAAAAAAGAAATAGAGTGTTATGATTGGTGGTTCTGCTATAAAAGCCTAGAATAACACTTTTTTATTTTTTAGAGTGATAAAGATGGTAGAAATTTTTAAAACTGAAGATTGGAAAAAAGAAAAGCATGTACCAGTAATTGAAATTGAAAAAGAAGAAAACCTTGCTTTAATTAGAGTAACTGTAGGTAAAGAAATTCCACATCCTAATACAACAGAACACCACATTAAGTATATAGAACTATTATTTTTACCAGATAATGAAGCTTTTGTATATAACTTAGGTAGGGTAGAATTTAATGCACATGGGGAATCAACAAAAGGACCAAACACTAGTGAAATATATGTTGAACCAACAGCATTGTTTAAAGTAAAATTAAATAAAAAAGGAACATTGATTGCAATAGCTTATTGTAACATTCATGGACTTTGGAAAAATGAACAAAGAATTGATTGATAAAGCAATTGAAGAATATAACAAATATAGAAGCCCAGAAGCAAAAGCTAGACTAGTATACTATCAAAAAGATAAATTTTTAGTAGAGTTTAGTGGTTACTTTTGTTTAACATGTGGCTACTACGACTACTTTGAAGATTTAATATACTTCTTAAAAGAAATGGGATTGAAAGCCAAAATAGAAAAAATAGAAGAAAAAGAGAATAGTACTTTAGTTACCTTTACTTTACTTAACAATACCTAGAGATTTGTTAGTCTTTTCTATACTTTTCCATTTATCTTTTTCTATTTCTGTCATAGCTCTTATTGCATCTATGTTTTCTGGTACGACATCAGCTTCTTGATGAACTACATGTATCCATCTACATATATTATTTTCTATGTGAATAGTGTCTCTAAGAACAACTATTTCGTACATATCTCCTCTAGGTCTTATATAATCTCTAAATTTTTCTCTTATCATAGATGTTGATGGATATTCTTTTCTATCTAATAAAACAACTCTAGTTTGTTTTTCAAAAGCCTCTATTATTTCTTCTTTTTTTGCACTTCTTTTTAAAACAACTTCAACCATATGAGTATGTGCTAAAGTAGTAGGAACTTTAATAGCCATAGAAAATATATTCAAATTCTTCAAAACTGTTTTTACATCTTCAGCATGATGAGAAGGTACTTCTTCAAATTCTATAGCATCAATAGGTCCCTTTTTATATTCCCAAGGATCGGCAGCTCTTCTTGCTATAAAGACAGAAGCTTTTTCAATTCCTATTTTAGAATCTATTGCATGTAAAGTTCTAATTAGGCCAGTTGTATTACAACTTGGAACTCTAACAAATCTTTTTCCTAGTGCCTCTTCATAATTAACTAAGGCATTAAATGTAATTTCAGCGACATCTGCTTCTTCTCCACCTTGAAATATAACTTTTACATTATACTTTGAATATATTTTTTCTTTATTTTCTTTTCCAACTCCTTCTGGTGTACAATCTACAATTACATCAATTTCTCCTTTTTTTAAAAGTTCTTCTAAAGTACCATTCACTATCATTCCTGCTTCTTTGAATTTTTTTAGAGATTCTTCATTAACTGCCCAAAGATCTGTACCGTACAAGAACCCATTTGGTTCCAATACAGTTTTAAGTATTGGATTTGGTTGATGTCCAATTATTGCCTTTAGTTTCATATCTTTTTGCAATTTTATTGCGTGAGCTACTCTTTTTCCTATAGTTCCAATGCCATTTACAGCTACGTTTATCATAAAGAAGAATTGTAAAATATAAATAAATGTTTTTAAATTTTTCTGATAAAGTTTTTATTCATATCTCAATGCCTCAACAGGCTGAAGTTTTGCGGCTCTTCTTGCAGGTATTAGACCAGCCAAAACACCTATAGATATAGAAAAAATAAGAGAAAGAAAAACAATTTGGGGCGTTACTACTAGTTGAATTCCTTGACTTGTTCTGCTTGTCATTCCAATTCCAAAAATAGTTATTCTACCTATTAAATCTGAAACAATAATACCAACCGAAATTCCTAATATTCCTCCAATTAAGCTAAGTATTATCGATTCTAAAATAAATAAAAGCATAACATCTTTATTAGTCATTCCAAGAGCTTTTAATGTTCCTATTAGTCTTGTTCTTTCCATTACAGAAGTAAACATAGTATTAGCAATTCCTATCCCACCAACCAAAAGAGAAATAGCAGCAATTAGTGTTAAAAAAAGTGTTGTCGTTTCTGCAATACTCATAACTTGTTGCTTAATTAGTTGTGTTGTGGTTACAGTAAAATCTTGATTGTTTTCATTAACTTTTCTGAAAATTCTAAGCCTTCTTTCAATTTCTTTTGCAATATCATCTACTTGAGATACATCATTTACTTTGACAACTATAGAAGAAACATCTTTATTGTTTAATTTTAAAATTCTTCTTGCATCTTCTTTTGGAATAAAAATAGCAGAATCTGTTAAAACGCTTAATGCTCCTGCTGGCTGTAATATACCGACAACTTTAAAGGACTCACCATTTATATTTATTATATCGCCAACCCTAATTTCGTTTTTGAAAATAGAATAGGCAACTCTATTCCCCAAAACTGCAACATTTTTATCATTTGATAAAAGATATCTTCCTTTTTCTATTTGAGTTATTTCTATGTATTTCCAAACCGAAGCATCTACTCCTTGAATAGTTAATGAAATAGATTGACCCTTGAAAGATACATTACCTCTACCAGAAACTATTGTATTAACATAAGAAACACCAGGAATATTTTGAATTATTTTTGCATCATTTTCTGTTAGGGTTTTTTCTTCACCTCTTAATCCTCTAATTATTTGAGCGTATCTTTCAAACTGATATGGAGACGCTCTAATATAACCAGGAGTAATAGTAATTATATCTGGACCCAAACCAGCTAATTGTTGATTTATTCTTTCCCTCATTCCTTCTCCTATAGCATTTAAAGAAACTATTGTGGCAATACCTATAATAATTCCTAAAATTGTCAACCAACTTCTTAATTTTCTGTGCAAGATGTTGTTTAATGATAATTTAAATAAATCCAGCGGCTTCATTTTTTCTTTCCTTTTTTAAGTTTGTAAAGAAGTAAAATTAGAGAAATTATAATTGAAATTGCAATAATATAGTTAAAATAATAAAAAGGTTCAGTTTGAGATTTTTGCTGAAATCTAGGAGTAAAATAGGTTGATGTTATATTTCTTTCAAGATTAATTTTTATAATTTTTTCCAATTTTTCTCTTTCTCCTTTTTCATTAGTATAGTAAAGGTAAATTTTTAAAGTATTGTTATATTTTGTTTCGTTTTCATTTATTCTTGTGGGATAAATATTTAAAGAAACAGAAGTGTAATCTCCGGGATTTATGTTGCCTATAAACACTAAAGGCTCAGAAGAATAAAAGTTTGGCTGTGAAGGAATTTCTAATACTACGCTATATGCTGTTGATAATCCAATATTTCCTATGGAAAAAGTAACTAAATTTCCACTTACTTCTTGAGTACCAACAAAGAAATCAATATCTTCGCGAATTCTCAATCCAAAAGAAGAATTTATAAGTATTCTTGAGTTCGATTTATCTGTATATTCTACATAAATGTAAACTGGATATAGTCCTGGGTTAGCTAAAGAAGAAACAGAAACATTAAATGTTATAATTTTTTCTTCTTTTGGAGAAAGTTTTTCAATATAGTATTTGTTATCTGAGCCAAATGTCAAAAGATTTCCACTAAAATCTCTAATTGTTATAAATATATTTTTTGCTTCAGAATTTCCTTCATTTGATATAGTTAAGTATAAAGTTTCACTATTACCTACTTTAATTTCTGTTGGTGATATAGATTTAACTCTTAATGCTGATGGACTTTGTACGTTTATCAAAGCGTACTGATAAATATCTTTACAACTAGATTCTTGGCAATACTCAATCTTTATTTTAACTCTATATAATCCGCTTTCTATAGAATTTGGAACAGAATATTTTAATAATACAATAGTTGAATCTCCTGGTGCTAAATTACCTATCTTAATTTCATTATCATAAGGCAATACAATTCCAGGGTCGATATTAATTGCAACTACTTTAATATCTTGAGCATAGTCATTACCAACATTTTTTAAATTAATGTAAATATATCCATCAGTTCCTGGAAAGGAAACAATTGGATTTGGAGATATATTAAATGTTAAAGCTGGTGTTAGCAGGGCGGATAGAGATGGGGTAAAAATAAAAAGGAGAATAACAATCAATAAAATTTTCTTTATTTCAATCATTCTTCTCATCCTCCACAATTCTTCCATCTTTTATTTTTATTACTCTTTTAAAATATTTAATAATTTCCAAATTATGAGTTACAACAATTATAGTTTTTCCATATTTTTCATTCAAATTTCTAAATATTCTTATTATTTCTTCACCGCTTTTTGAATCTAAATTGCCAGTAGGTTCATCAGCCAAAATATAAGATGGATCATTTGCCATAGCTCTAGCTATAGCAACTTTTTGTCTTTGTCCTCCCGAAAGTTGGGATGGTAAATGATCTTTAAATTTAATTAGCCCAACCTCTTCTAATAGTTTTTTAGCTCTTTCTTTTCTTTCTTTTTCATCTATACCAGCAATCATCATAGGTAATTCTACATTTTCCAAAGCTGTTAAAGTAGGATATAAGTTAAAAAATTGGAAAACAAAGCCTATTTTTTTATTTCTTAGCTCTGATATTTCTTTTTCATTTAATGTAGAAGTTCTTTTACCTTCTATAAAAACTTCTCCTTTTGTTGGTTTGTCTAAAAGGCCAATAATATGTAATAAAGTAGATTTACCAGATCCAGAAGGACCAACTATAGCTACTAACTCGCTTTTTTTAAATTTTAGATTTACATTGTTTAGTGCAACTACTTCATTGTTATCCATTTTATAAATTTTAGATACATTTTTTAGTTCGATTACATTTTCTGTTTTCATTATAAAATAATTGGAGAATTAATAATATATGGACTATAACTTTGTTAGTGAAAAGATTTTAAAAAATATTTATAGAGAGAGAAGGGATTGGTGTAGGAAATACGATTTTGGCAATCTTTTAGTAATAGGAGGAAGTAAAATATACTCTGGCTCACCAACTTTTAATGCTCTAGCGGCTTATAGAAGTGGAGTAGATTTAGTTACAATAGTTGCTCCAAAAAGAGCAGCAGATATAATTGCTAGTTTTAAGCCGGACTTAATAACTTATCCTTTAGATTGTGACTATTTTTCAATTAAAAATTTAGATGAAGTCCTCGAATTAACAAAAAATAAAACAGCTATTGTTATTGGTGGTGGAATGACAAGAAGAAAAGAAGTTTTAGAATTTGTTTTAGAATATTTAAAAAATGTTAATATACCTTGTGTAATAGATGCTGATGCAATTCATGCTGTTTCAAAAAATCTAGAAATTATTAGTGGAAAAAATTTTGTTTTAACTCCACATTCTTATGAATTTTTTGTATTAAGTGGTAAAAGAGTTGGAGAAAACTTAGAAGAGAGAATTAACTTTGTTAAAGAGTTTTGTAAAAATTATAAATTGACAGTTATTTTAAAAGGACAAATAGATGTAATTTCTGATGGACAAAAAATAGCTTTGAATAAAACAGGTTGTAAAGTTATGACAAAAGGAGGAATGGGTGATACTCTTGCTGGAATATTGGGAGCTATTTTAGCTAGAAAAGTTGATTGTTTTACTGCCGCTTGCGCTGCCGCATATATAAATGGAAAAGCGGGAGAACTTGCCGCAAAAAAATATAGTGAAGGAATTATGGCGAGTGATATAATTGAAGAAATTCCTAATGTTATAAAAAAAGTTATAAAGTACTAATCAATTGATTAAATATGAAAGTTGAAGTTGATAAGAAAAGATGCATTGGTTGTGGTCTTTGTGTTTCAATGTTACCAGAAGTTTTTGAGTTTGATGATGATGGAAAATCTTCAGTAAAGAATCCAAGTGGTGCTCCTTTAGAAAAGATTAAAGAAGTTGCGGGAATGTGTCCAGTTAAAGCTATAATAGTAAAAGATTAAAAAAACGTAAAACTATATAGAATTTAATGAAAGCTAAAGATTTGGAAAATTTTGAAAGCGTAAAAAGAATGATTGGAGAGTTGAATTTGTTAACTAGAAGTAACAATACTAAGCTAACTTATTTAAAGGGTTTGAAAAAGTTTGTTGAATATAAAAATATTCAAAATTTGGATGAGTTTATAGAAGAAGTTAAACAAAAACAAAACCAAAATGAAATTTATAAAGAATACGCACTTTATTTGGCTGGAATGAATTTAGCTCCAAAATCAGTTGCAGCCTGGATATCCGCCTTAAAGAAATTTTTTGAGGCCAATTCTTTAAAAGTTGATATTGATATTCCTTTAAAAATTTTTAATGTTCATGAAGATGTTTTACCAAGCAAAGAAGAATTAAAAAGAATTGTTGAAGAAAGCGATTTGAGAATAAAAACTATTATATTACTTTTGGCTTCTAGTGGAATGAGAGTTGGCGAACTACATAATCTAAAAATTTCAGATATTGATATAAATCAAGAAATTCCTACTATAAGAATTAAAGGAATTGGAGCTAAAGAAAGAAAATCAAGAATAACATTTATTACACCAGAAGCAAAAAGGTTTCTAATAGAATATTTAGAAAAGAGAAAAATGGCTGGAGAAGAAATAAACGAAAACTCTCCAGTAATTTCTAGTGAAGATGGAAGAGAAATGAGTTACCAAAATTTACAATATTTACTAGAGAAAGCTTTTAAAAAATATGCAAAAAAAGTTGGTAAAAGATATAATTTACATGCGCATTGTTTAAGGAAATGGTTTAAAACACAGTTAATCTCTTCTGGAGTTCCTGCACCCATTGTTGATAGATTGATGGGGCATCAAAGATATTTGGCACAAGAATATGAATTATATACGGAAAATCAACTGAAGGAATGGTATCAAAAGGGCATGAAAGCTTTGTATATTTTAGAAGAGTAATTTAAGGTTTTTTCTTTAACCTGTTTAATTTACTCATTAAAGAATCTAAA
>JAWAJM010000014.1:0-9324 GCA_038996625.1 Candidatus Aenigmatarchaeota archaeon | reverse complement strand
ATCAACCATATTAGCTTTCTTACCAAATGCTTTCCTGTATGCAGCTTGAGCTATATGTCTTAAAGCTAAATCTACTCTTCTTTGTGGTGAAGTTATAACAGCTTTTCTAACTATTATTCCACCAACTTGATAAGCTGCTATTTCTTCTCTTAGGGCAGCATTTTCTAAAGCCCTAACAAAAACTTCAAGTGGATTTTTTCCTGTAATTTCATGAATTTTATCAAAAGCCTTTTCCACAATTTTATAAGTAGTTTGCCATCTGCCAACAACTCTTCCTGAAGTTAGAACATGTTTTTTTGATTTGTGACCTGGGACCATTAAATGAGTAATTAATCTTTCCACAATATTCATTTTTGACTTATGGAATTGGTATTTTGCATATCTTCCGCAAGATTTTGGAATTATCTTTGGTGTTAAATTAATATATCTTTCTAAACCCGGATCTTCAACTTTAACATTATAATCCCATTTTCCAAATAATTTAATATTCTCTTCCATAAAATCTACCTAGCTGGCTTCTGTTTTTTACCTTTTAATATTTCACTAAGAGCAACTCCATTAACTGCTATTACTTTATACTTTATACCTACCATGCTTCCTTTAGACCCTCCTTGGCCACCACCAACTTTAGCTATTATAACTTCATCATGCTCATTAATTTTATCAATAGCCCCAACACCAGGAACATGTGCAGTGACTTGTAAATTGTTTTTAATAAGTTGAACCCTAACACATTTTGTTAGTCCAGAAGCTGGCTTTCTTTGCTCAACTGCTCTTTTTTCAATAACAATTCCCCTAGCCATTGGTGCCCCTTCTAATGGATCTTTTTTCCAAAGCTCCAAAGCTCTATACCTATAGCTAGAGCTGGACCATCTAAATTTTTTTCTATTTTGTCTCAACTTTCTACCAGCAAATTCTCCTGGCATTATCTAACCACCACATTATCAACACCGTAGTTCCTTTTCAAAATTTTTCTTAGAGCATTTATATTTCTTCCATTCTTACCTATAACTTTACTTTTATATAAATTATCAACACTTATTTCAACAATTTTTTTATCCTTCTCGTTTCTTATTTTAATCTCTCTAACATTTTTAATCGAAGACTTTAAAAATTCTATGAGATTTGGATTATAATTAAATATAACTATCTTTTTTTTCATCATATTCTCCAAAGTTCTTAACACACCATTATTTTCAATTTTTTGATGACTATCAAGAAGAAAATAGATACAATCTTCAAAAATTAAACAATCTTTAACACTTAAATGTGTAATAGACTCAAATAAATGTATCATTCTTATCGTTTCTGTATCTAAGGTAATTTCCATTTTTACACCTCTAAGCTTTTATTGCTATTACTGAAATAGGATATGGCTTTCCACATATAGTTCCCATTTTTTTACTTCCTTCTTCAAAAATTTCAACCTTAATATTACTGTTCAAAATAGTTTTTTTTATTTTTTCTGGAGCATTATTTGCAAGAATAACTAATTCTACATTATTATTCCTTATAAATTTTAAAACTTCCCTATACCCATAAACTATTTTATTCTCCTTCATCGCTTCTTTTATCTTCTCCACTAGACTCATATTTGCGTCCCCTCACAATTAATTCAAACATTCCTGTACCTGTTGGAACGACTTTTCCAATCATTACATTTTCAAACATTCCTTTAAGTTCATCTACTTCTCCTTTAATAGCTGCTCTAGCTAAATGTTTTATTGTTTCTTCAAAAGCTGCTCTAGCTAGAACTGAATGTTTAGCTCCAGCAACTCCATATCTTCCGATTGACATAATTTCTCCACTCCATGTCATTACATCAGCCACTATATATAAATATCTCATATTAACATCTAAACCTTGTTCTTGCATGGTTTTATATGCTTCTTTAATTATTAAATTTCTCGCAGCCTCTATTCCAAATAACTTATAAACTTCATAAATATCATTAGAATAAGTTCTTGTTTCATCTACTTCTTCATGAGTTAAAATTTTTTCTAAATTACTACCGAGAGTTTGAATTATCCAATTGTTTCCTTCATTTCTAACAACAGCAGCAGTTATTCCTTCTATACCCTCAACAACTATATTCAAAATATCATCTTTCAATTTTTGTAACTCTATTACACCAATCCCCTCTCTATTTTTTAACTCAACTATAATTTCTTCATCTTTAATCTTAACCTTTACATTCTTTATTTTTTCTTCAATAATTCTAGAAACCTTTTCACTTTTTCTTTTATCTTTTAGTTCTATGTTAATTGAATAATTAAACAAATCCAAAGAAACTTTTTTTGATAAATCATAAATCTTTCTTTCTATAATCTTATTTGCAAATTCCTCTGCTTTCTCTTTACTATTCCATTCCTTTTTTAAGTATATTGTCATCATTGGGGTTTCTATTTTTTTCTTTGCATCAAATATTTCAATAAGTCTTGGTAATCCTAATGTAACCTTTATTCCTAAACTACCCGCTACATGATAAGTTCTCATTGTTAATTGAGTTGCTGGTTCCGCAATAGTTTGAGCAGTTAATATACCTATACTTTCACCTGGCTCAAACCTACATTTCATATATTCTTTTTTCACTTCTTCAATTAGCTTTTTTCTTTGATCCTCATTTAAATTAAACTCTTGACAAACTTTTTCTATTTCTTCCAAAATTTTCTTAGGCAACATTTAAAATCCTCCTCGCTATTTCTCTTACATTAATTTCTCCTCTAGATACTTTAGAAGGATCTAAACCATCTTCACCAGGAATAAATTGAATTATTCTATTAGCAGAATCTCTAACAGTACCATCATAAGCTACTTTAAGATCTTGTAATGCTCCAACTAGTCTTCTTTCCATATATCCAGAATGTCTTGTTTTGAGACTTTTATCCATTAAGCTTTCTCTAGAGTTCATATTATCAAAAAAGAACTCAAAAACATTTAATCCATCTTTGTAGCCTCTTGCAACAAAACCCTTAGCAGCTAGACTCTTATCATCTAACTTAAAGTGTGGAAAAGTTCTTCTATAATATCCTCTCTCTATTCTTTTACCCATTATCATTTCTTGACCAATCAATGCACACATTTGTAGTAAGTTAACCATTCCTCCTCTTGCTCCACATTTTATCATATCTAAAACTTGAGACGGCTTTACCGCTTTTTCAAAGACAGAAGTAACTTCATTTACACAACTTGCAATTCTTTCTTTAACCATATTTTCTAAGAATTCTTCACCAGCTTTTCCAATCAAGATTGTTAATTCTCCCTTTTTAAACTTTTCAATTATCTCATTCACATCATTCTCAGCTTTTTCTATAATTTTTTTAATCTCCATTTTTACATTATGCTCAATATCAAGTTCATCTATACCAAAAGTAAGGCCAAACAAATCTAAATAGTTAATTGCCAGTATCGCTGCTTTATATATAAAATCTTTAGTAAATTTTTTTCCATAATCTTTTTCCATTTTATCAATAATCTTTCCTCCGTCAGCACTAATTCCACTTTTTTCAATCTCACCTTCTATAAGTTGACCGTTAACAATTTTAACCATTCCTGTTTTTCCTTTATATTCAATGGAAAAATCTTTAGGTAAAAGTAAACTAAAAACTTCTTTTCCAGTAAACCATTCTTTATTTGGGATTTCTATATTTTGATCAACACTCCTTATAAGCTTTACAACATCTTCTCTTCTTAATCTAACTCCATCTTTTGTTAACAAATATAAACCTGTGATTTCGTCCCTAATTAAACCAATAATAGCTGACGAATATCTAGGACTTCTTATATTTTTTTCTACAGAAGCCAAAATTTCTATCTCTGCTCTAGCTTCTGCTGTTTGAGGAATATGTAAGTTCATTTCATCTCCATCAAAATCTGCATTATACGGTGTACAAACTGCAACATTTAATCTAAATGTTTGATATGGCATTACTCTCACTTTATGGCTCATCATACTCATTCTATGTAAACTAGGTTGCCTATTAAAAATTGCTATATCTCCATCAATCAAATGTCTTTCAACAACATAACCTATATCCAACTCCTTAGCAATTTCTTCCTTATTACTTTCCATGATCTTTTTTCTTCTTCCATCTGGCTTTATAACATAATTTGCACCTGGCCAAATATTTGGTCCATTCAATACATATTTTCTTAATTCCTCTATATTTTCTGCAGTAACTTTTACAGGAACTGTTAGCTCTTTTGCTATAACCAAAGGTACGCCAACTTCATCCACTCCAATTCTAGGATCTGGTGAAATAACTGTTCTTGCAGAAAAATTAACTCTTTTTCCTAAAAGATTACCCCTAAATCTTCCTTCTTTAGTTTTAAGTCTTTGAGTTAAAGCTTTTAAAACTCTTCCAGATCTATGTCTTGCTGGCGGTACACCAGTTAGTTCATTATCTATATAAGTAGCTACATGATATTGTAAAAGTTCCCATAAATCGTTTAACAAAAATTCTGGAGCACCCAATTCTAAATTTTCTCTAAATCTATCATTAATCCTAACTATTTCAACCAATTTATGTGTTAAATCATCTTCACTTCTTTCTCCAGTTTCTAATGTTATAGAAGGCCTAACCGTTACTGGAGGTATAGGTAGAATAGTTATAACTAACCATTCGGGCCTACTTTTTATTCCAAGGATTTCTAAATCTTCATTTGTAATTTTTTCTAATCTTTCTCTAATTTCAATAGGATTTAGTACTTTATTTCCTTCAACAAAAGTATAGGGTTTTATAAAATCAATATTTTTTTGCTCCGCTTTACAATATGGACATTTTTTTGATATATATTTATTTATTTCACTCCAAGAAATTTTCTTTTTCTTTAATTCTTCCAATTTTTCTTTTTCTATAAGTAACCTACTACATTTTCTACATATTATTTGAAGTAAAAAGTGAATAAACTTGGAATAGTGCGGATGTATTACAGGCTTTACTAACTCCAAATGACCAAAATGACCTGGACACTCCCCAATATTTCCTCCACATACTCTACATCTTATTGATGGCTCTATAGTTCCTAATCTCGGATCCATTATTCCTCCTTCAATTGGATAACCTTCTTCATCATAAATATCTATTTTTGTTATTTTTGCAAAAGACATCTTCATTATAGTTTCAGGATCTAGTATTCTAAACTCTATTTTTGTTATTTCTCCTTCTTCATCAACAACTAACTTCGGATAAATTAACATACTTTTTAACTCATCTAACATTAGTTTAAAAGCATAACTCATTTCAACAACAACTATTTCTGCTTTATCTCCATCAATAGGACAAAAATATCTGTTTTTTATTTTATCATGAACTGCAACCATACCACATTCTCTACAAATAGGTAAAGCAATTTTATCAGAATCAAATCTTTCTTTTAGTGTTAATACAGCACCATGAGCTAATAAACAATCTTTTTCCATTTCACCCAATCTTAAACCACCTTCTTTACTTCTTCCTTCTGTTGGTTGTCGTGTTAAAAGTGTAACTGGTCCGCGCGCTCTTGCTTGAATTTTATTTGAAACTAAATGGTCAAGCTTCATATAATAGGAGCAACCAATAAATATCTCAACAAGAAACTTTCTTCCCGTCTTCCCATCATACATAACTTCTTTTCCACTCTCTTTAAAACCTAGTCTTTTAAGCGTTTCCCTAAGTTCTTCTTCTCTAGTTGGATTAAAGGCAGGAGCATCTATGAATCTAGCAGATATTGCACCCACTTTTCCGCCTAATATTTCTAAAAGTTGACCAACAGTCATTCTACTTGGTAGTCCGTGGGGATTGAAAATTATATCAGGAATTATTCCACTCTCTGTAAATGGCATATCTGCAGGATCAGCAACTAATCCAATAACTCCCTTTTGACCATGTCTAGATGCAAACTTATCACCAATTTCTGGTTTTTTAAGATCTCTAACAACAACTTTAACTAATTTTGTACCGTCTGCTGTTTGTGTTATATAAACTCGATCTACAAAACCTTTTTCTGCATGTCTCATCCTAATAGAGGATTCCCTTAAATTTTCAGCTCCAATTAAAAATTTCTCACTTTTACCTAAAAATCTTAATGGAGAAGTTCTCCCAATTAAAACTTGATCAGAAGAAACATAAGTTTCAGGATTTACTATCCCATCTTCTGGTAAATGTTTATATTCTTCTTCACCAGCATAACCCCTTATACCAGGTTGTGGAATACCAATAACATCTTGCTGTCCTCCCATGTAAATTTTTTCTTCAGCTTCATATGTTCTAAACATATAACTCCAAAACATTCCCCTTTCAAGGGAAGCTCTATTTATTACAATAGCATCTTCTATGTTATATCCTTCAAAAGTAGCTATAGCAACAACAACATTAATACCATGGGCATATTCATCTGAATTAGAAATTTTGTTTATATATGTTTGAACTATAGGTTTTTGAGGATATACCAAAATGTTCGACTTACTATCTACTCTACTTAAAAAGTTGTGAGCAAAAACACCAATAGCTTGATCGTTCATCTTAGAGCCATAATTAACTCTATCTCCTCTATTAAATCCTGGATATGGAACAAAAGACGCAGAAAAACCAAAAATTACAGCAGGATCTATCTCCAAATGAGTATGTTCTTTTGTAACTTCATTTGGATTGACAGCTATATATGTATTTTCTTCTTCTTCCGTGTCAAGAAATTCAATTATTCCATTTTTAACTAAATCAAAGAATGTTAATTCTCCTTTTTTCACTTTTTCTAAAATTTCGGGTGTTAATTTTGGTTCACCATTTTCAACTATAATCAATGGTCTAATAACTCTTCCTGCAGAAGATAGTATTCTTACTTCATCCAAATCTTTATGATAAGCAATATTTACCGTATACGGAATTTTCCCATCCCTTCTCAATTTCCTGAATTCTTTTACAAAATCCTCAGGATTCTCTATTCTTCCTAAATATTTTCCGTTTAAAAACAAATCAGCCACTTTTTTCACCTCTCATTAAATTTTTTATTATTGGCATTAACTGTTTTTCTTCAACTTCTGTAGTTATAGATGCAGAAATTGCCAAATATTTTCTTAACCCAATATTAGCGCCTTCTGGAGTTTGAGTCGCACAAAGTTTACCAAAATGAGTGGGATGTAATTCTCTTGCTTCAAAATGTTCTTGAGCTGAAGAAAGCGGAGAAACTACACTTCTCATATGAGTAATTGTTTTTGTCCAACTACTTCTTTCTAACCTTTGAGTAACTCCAGTTCTACCTCCAATCCAAGTTCCAACTGCCATAGCAGAGACTATTTGATTTGTTAATATCGTACTTTCAACAACAGATTGTAATGGTGGTAACTTACCTTTTTTAGTTAATTTTTGGTAATTGTAATTCATCCTAACAACTAAACCCCACTTCCCTAAAAGAATTGACCTTAATAATAATTCTAGCAAATCTCCGGACATTTTAATTCTTTTGTTTGAATAATGATCGACATCATCTTCTTCAATTAATCCAAAATGTAGTCTAATCATTTTTTCTATAGCTTTAGCTAAGAAAAATGCTTTTGTTAACCTATTTTCTGGCTCTTGTCCTAAATGAGGTAATAAATATTTGTCAATCATCTTTACTGCTTGTTTCCTTCTAACACTCTTTTGTGGTATTTTTAAAAATTTTCCAAGCTCATCTAAAGCTTCGTTTGAATCTTTGATAGGATATTCAAACACATTAACTAAAAACGCTTCTTGAATTCTTTCATCTAGAGAAATAGCTTCAATTAAATCTTTATCCCTTTCTAAACCAAGAGCTTTTAATATTATTACAATTGGTATTCTTAAAACATTTGCAAAAGTTATATAAATTTCTCCAGTTCTTTTTCTTTCAAGCAAATGTTTCTGAATAAATCCTTCTTTTTCTGAATGAATTCTCGCTTTTTCTGTAATTGAACCTTCGCTTGATTTTTCAACAATTATTCTATCAGTAGCTATTTCTTCAACTAGCATTAAAATCCTTTCAGTTCCGTTAATAATGAAATAACCACCAGGATCATTAGGATCTTCTCCAGCTTCGATTAACTCTTTTTCACTCATTTTAGAAAGAAAACAATATTTTGATTTTACCATAATTGGTAAATCTCCTATTTCAACCATAATTGGTTTATTTTCAATTCCATTCAAAATTTGAGTCATTTCTACGTACATAGGTGCAGCATAAGTTAAATTTCTTATTCTTGCTTCAGATGGTAAAATAGCTCTAACAGAACCATCTGCTTCCTTAACCCTAGGATAACCCAACTCAAATTTTCCTAATTTTATTTCAAGTTCGCCAACTTCTGGCAATTCAGGCCTAATTTTTCCTATACTTTTAATTATTTTTGGTATTCTTCTTTCTACAAAATCATTAAAAGATTCTATCTGAAAATTAACTAAACCTTTTTCTTGTAAATAGGATTTCATTAATATTGGAAATGCTTCATTCATCTAATCTCCCCTTTCAATAACAACTCTATAATAAACTGTTTCTCCACTAATTTCACTCTTTCTTATAATTTTTATAACATCTCCGGGCTTTGCTCCTAACAACTTTACTTGCGGATCATTAGAAAATATCCTAGGAAAATTCTTTAAAGAGCCGTATGTTTCAATTAACTTCTTTTTCTCTTCTTCACTAACAATTTCATGCTTAGGAACTAAGAAATGCTTAGAAACATCTATTTTTTTCATTTCCCCACCCAATTTAATATTTAGCAGCTAAAATTTTAAATGATTTAAATATTTATAAATTTATCTATAGCCCATATTTATAAAGAGTAGATTCTTCAGGTTTAACAATCCATCTATCAACTTTTCTATTTATATTTTTAAGTATGACTATTCTTGCACTCTCATCTTCATCCATATATTCAAACTCCTCTAAATTTTCTTTCAATTTATTCATCCATTTTTTTATTTCCTCTAAAGTTACCATATTTTCTTCTTTTAGCTTAGATTTAGAATATCCAACGTGCATATAAGATTTAATTTCAACAAAATGTGGATTTGCTTTTTTTATTAATTCCGCAAAACCTTTTATTTCTTCAAAATTATCGTTTATTCCTTTAATTAATGTAATTCTAATAACCGTTCTAGTTGATATTCTAGAAATTAATTCTAGACTTTTATTAAATCTTTCCCAAGAATCTTTAAGAAGAGGCACGTTTACTTTTTTAAAAGTTTCATAATTTCCAGCATTCATCGAAAGATAGAGTTGGGTTGGGAGAGAATTTTCTTTTTCCAATCTTTCCAACATTTCTGGCTCTTGACCATTAGTAACTAAGAATATAGATTTTGTTAAACGTAAAGATTTTAAATATCTAATCAT
>JAWAJM010000013.1:0-9412 GCA_038996625.1 Candidatus Aenigmatarchaeota archaeon | reverse complement strand
AGAAGTATCTATTATTCCAAAATGAGTAGAAATTTTCTTTCCAATTTCAGCTAAAATTTTTGTTTCTTTATTTATTAAAACTACTTTTTTCATAAAATTTTTTGTTTTACAGTTTTTTAATGTTCTGAAATTTCTTTTTCGAGTTTCTTTAAAGCTTCAATTCTTTTATAGGTTAATGGATGAGTTGAAAATATTTCCGAAAATCTAATTAATGGATTTTTCTTTTCCCATTCCATAGCTTCTTTAAGTTCTTTATCACTAATTTCAAAATCTTCATAAGCTTTACTTAATGCTGCTAATTCTTTTGTTGCAGAGACAGGATCTGCTATGTAGAAAGATCTAACTGCAGAATTTTCGACTCTATCTGTTGAAATACTTAACCCATATGTAATTTTTGCTAATGCTCTTGCTAATAAACTTGGCTTTGTGTTTTTACCAGAAAATCTATCTGCATAATACTCTCTTAATCTTGAAAGATACAAAACAAGCAAATTTGATATAAAGTAAATTAGAAATGAAATAAATCCAATTAATATTGCAGCTCCAGTTTTTCTTTCATTCCTTTCTCTAGAAGGTGTAAATATTAAAAATCTTGCTATGAAATAGAAAATTATTGGAATAGCAGAAACAATAGTCATAACAACCATATCTTTATGATTTATGTGACCAATTTCATGAGCTATTACAGCTTCAACTTCTTCTTTTGTTAAAGTATTTAATAAACCTCTAGTTATAACTAAATTTGCAGATTTCGGTGTTCTTCCAAAAACAAAAGCATTTGGTGCGCCAATATTAGCTATATAAATTTTTGGAATGGGTGTTTTAGTTTTTTTACACAAATTTTCAACAATATCATAAATCCATTCCGCTTCACTTCTTTTTAACTCTCTCATGTTTGTAGTCCACTTAATTATATATGGACTAATATACCATTGAATTATTACCAAAATTATTGCACCGATTACAGGAATATATCCACTTAAACCAAAATAATAGCTTACTGCAGCTAGAATTGCAAATAAAAAACCAAATAGCAAAAATATCGTTAAAAACATTGAAAATATAAGTTTCAAGGGCATTAATAATTATTTTTTGCTGGAAATTATAAACTTTATATAATATAACTACCTTTAATCTTAATGAAAGCATACATAGTAACTACAATTATAGGAGTCTTTGGGGTGTCTGAAGATAAAAAAATATTAATTTACGTTCCCTTTAAAAGAGATGCACAAGAAGTTGCAAGAAAGTTGAAAGAGGCGGAAGTTAAAATAATAGAAGAAGAAAAAGAAGTGGAAGATAAGCTTCGAAAAAAAGGTTACAGGGATTTTGTTTACTCTACTAATAAGCAAGGTGTTAAAAATTTTGAAGAGAATAATAGTGTCGAGAATTTTATTAAAGATAACTTAATTCATATAGCTATAGATAAGAAATTTGTTAGAGATGAGCAAGAATTTTATGAGTTTTTTAATCAAGTAAACATAGAAATGACTAAAGTTAAAATTAAACTTGGGATAAAAAAGGAAGCTATAATTATTCAGGCTGTTAGAGCAATGGAAGAGTTAGATAAAATAATTAATGTCTTTTCTGAAAGATTAAGAGAATGGTATGGATTACATTTTCCAGAATTAAACAGAGTAATAACATCTCATGAAAAATTTGCTAAATTGGTTGAAAAATATGGAAAAAGAGAAAATTTTGAAGAATATGAAGCTTTAGCTAAGGAAAGTATAGGAATAGAAATTAGCGAAAAAGACGAAAGGATTTTAAAAGAGTATGCAAGTTTTTTATCTAGACTTTTTACTCTTAGAGAAAACTTGGAAAAATATGTTAAGGACTCAATGGAAGAAATAGCACCAAATTTTTCTTATCTAGCCGGCCCTTTATTAGCAGCAAAAATTTTATCTAGAGCGGGAAGTTTAGAGAAATTAGCTAAAGCACCAGCTTCTTTAATTCAATTGATTGGTGCAGAAAAAGCTTTGTTTAGATATTTACATGGAAAAGGTAAAAGTCCAAAGCACGGTTTAATATATTTGCATCCTTACATTCAGAATGCAAAGGAAGAGGATAGAGGAAAAGTTGCTAGAGTTTTGGCTAATAAGTTATCACTAGCTATTAGAGTAGATTATTATACTAAAGAAGATAGAAAAGAGCAACTTAAAAAGGATTTAGATGAAAAGATTAAGGAAGTACTAGGGAAGAAATAATTATGAGAGTCGAAAAAACAAATTTTGAAGGCATTTATTTGATTAATGGAAAATTGGCAACTATAAATACTATTCCAGGCTATAAGCCTTTTGATGAAGAAGTTGTTAAAATAGACAATGTTGAATATAGAATCTGGAATCCATATACTTCTAAACCAGCAGCCGCAATTGTTAAGGGTCTTAAAGTTTTTCCTTTGAAGGAAGGTATGAAAATTCTTTATTTAGGTTTGGCTGCAGGTAAAACTGCAACTTATTTTAGCAATATTATTGGAAATAAAGGAATAATTTTTGGAATAGATATAGCAGAAAGAGTATTAAAAGACGCATTAGAAGTAGCAAAAAAGTATAAAAACATTATTCCTATTTTGGCTGATGCAAGAAAACCAGAAACTTATGAAAAACTAATAATTGGTAAAGTAGATTTTGTTTATGAGGATGTAGCTTCTGAAGACCAAATTAGTATTTTAATTAAAAATTGTGAAAAATTTTTAAAACCAAATGGATATGCCGCTATAGCAATTAAATCTCAAAGCATTAGCTCTACAGAAGATCCAGAAGTTATTTATAAAAAATGTTTAGAGGAATTGGAAAAATATTTTAAAATTTTGGATAAAGTTCGTTTGGATCCTTACGAAAAGTATCATCTTTTTGTAGTTTTACAAAAGTTCTAAAATTCATTATTTATATATTTTTTTAAAAGATAGTGAAAAAGAAAACCTCTTCTACTTTTAGATTTTATTCCGCTTAATTCATTATCAAATTCTATTAATTCTTTGTTTCTTAGAATATGACCTTTTTCATTAATGAATTTGTTGATAGCCTCTAAAAATAATTCTTTGTCTAAAGCTATCGTTATGTATATTTTTTCTTTCATTTTTTAACACTAGCAGGCCTAATGAATCCGAAATATTTTCCTTCATTCATTAAAGTTACGTACCACTTCATTGTATTTCTGTCTTCAATCAGAGATATTTTAATTTCTTTAATAATTTTCATTTAGACACCCCAAACGGCAAACTCATTTAGCTTTTTTTGATACATGCTAGTATCTATAATTACTTCATTTTCTAAAAAACTTCCTATACCCCTAATATAGATTCTTTTATTTCCAAAACCATCAATAAATCTTGTTATTCTACTCGGCGGACACTTTATTATCTTTTTCATATAATCACCAATTACTTTTTATAATTTCATATATACCTCGCTTTCTAAAGAGAGTAGTTGTCAATATGACAATTTTATCTTTAGAAAAATAGAGAAAAAGGATCCCGCCCCAGGGATTTTCGTACAGCATGTCGAACCCTGAACCTCCCGGTTTCTGAGCGCAGGCTATTTAAGCCATGCTATTGTAGCATGACTCTACAGCCGGGCGCTCTGCCAATTGAGCTAGGGCGGGATATAATTTTATTTTAAGTGGTTTTTAAAAATTTTACAATTTTTACAAATATACTTCATTACTTTTTAGTTCTGTCTTTGTACCTTTTTCATTTGTAAATATTAATTTTGATTTTGGTAATTGAACGGAAACCAACTCCACAAGTGGTTGAATATAATAAAAGAATATAGCCTCTTCGTCTGGTTTAAGCTCATTAATTTTCCAAATTAGTCTTTTTTCTTTAGTTTTCTTTGCTTCTATTTCTTCAGGTTTATTTCCAACATAAGAAACAATCTTAAACATCAGAGGTACAAAATCTTCCACAAAAACCTCTTTCATAGTGGATTTGGAGTTGTTTTTAATTTTTATTGTAACTTTAATCTTGCCATTTTCTTTTTTAACAGTTTTAGAAATTGTTGGAGTATATGTTTTTCTAAAGAAGAAGAATACCATGAGAAGAATTATTATAATAACTAACCAGGTTTGCCAAATTGATATTTTGTACTCTATTATTACTGTTTCCCCAGGTTGTAAAGGTCTTATTAACCATTTGTAGTGTACATATCCAAAAGAATATTCAACTTCATCTGGTTTAGAATATGGATAGAAGAAGTCTTTCATAAAAGTTGGTAAAGATTCTATTAAGTAAAATGGTTTGGAAACTATATTACCTTCGTTTTTAATTTCTATTCTTGTATAAGCTTCTAAAATTGAATATTTTGTTTCTTTTTTAGTATAATTGGCCGGAATCTTTTCTACAGGTTTAACTTCAAAAGAAGAGTAAGCCTCATCAACAATTTCACCACCTAAGGTATACAACCTTACTATAACTTCATATTTTCCAGCTTGTTGATATTTTTCAGCGCTAAAAGTTTCGCTGATCTTTATACTCCCAAAAGAAGGAATATAGTCTGTAATTTTTTCTTTTCTAAAAACTTCTTTATTGTTATAAAGAACCAAAAACAAAGCTTTATAATTTGGTGTTATTTCATCTTTTACATTTTCAATGTTAGTTGTAATTGTTAAACTTTCTAATGGATATATCGAATATCTAGATAATTCTATAGAAGAAATATAAACTGGGAATTTTCTAACAACCTGTAAAATTAAAGCTTTTTCTATTGTTTGGTTTTCATATCTTATATTTAAATAAAATAAACTAGGTTTTACCTCTCTGGCAAACTTTTTTGCTTCTATATAGACTCTAATTTTTGCTTCTTGATTAGGCTCCAGAGTAACTATTCTAGGGTAAACATCTATTGAAACACCTTCTCTATAAAATCCAGAAATAAATATATTAAAAGTTTGGATTTTATCGTCTTTATTTATTATCGAATATTCTATTGTTTTGGCCTCTCCAGCATAAATATTAATAAATTCGATCCCGGATACATAAGGTTGAGATAAAGCTATACCAAGACTTATCAAAACTGATACTATTAAAAGAGTTTTCTTCATTTTATTTATTTCGTTTTAGCTTTAAATTCTTCAATTTTTTCTCTTATTAATCTATCTAAAGTCTTTATTTCAAACTCAAATCTATTTCCATATTTTTCTAGATAACAAAATCTGCTGTAATCTTTTTCTCTAATTTCTAACTCTTCATCAGGATAACCAACAGTAATAATTGCTATTGGTCTAATGTAATCTGGAAAGCCAACCGCAACTTTAACTTGTTCCTCATCAAAAGCTCCAACCCAACATGTACCTAAACCTAAGGCTGTCGCAGCCAATAGCATATTTTCAATTGCTGCAGCACAGTCCTCTAAGCAATAAACTAATTTTCCTCTTTCTCCATATCTCATAGATTGAATTTCTGTATCGGCCCCAACAACAATTAAAACTGGAGCTTTTTTAACATGGTCTTGTTCATAACAAGCTTTATATAGTATTTCTTTCGTATTTTTGTTCTTAACCACAACAAATCTCCATTCTTGAAGATTTCCTGCTGAAGGGGCTTGACATGCAGCCCATAATAATAAACCAATGTAATTGTCATCAATATCTCTATTTTGATATTTTCTAACACTTCTTCTTTTTGTTATTGCTTCAAAAACGTTCATAAGATTTTTTTGTTTGTAGCTTTTAAATTTAGATAAAGAAGATAGGTTTTATATCCTTTTATATTAAAAATTCTCTAAATGAGCTTGAATCTAGAAGAGAAGATAATACTTAATTTGGCAAAAGTATGTGAGAGAATTAGAGAGAATATAAAATTAGAAAAGAGCAATTTATTGAAAAAATATAGGGAAAATTTGTTTGATTACGAAAATATAGTTGAAATGGCTTTAGACGAAACTTCAAGAAATATATTTAATAGTTATATAAACAAAGATAGAACTACAGTTAGATTTTATGTCTTAAGTGAAGACAGTTTATTCGAATATCCGAAATTAAAGAATGGTGAATACTTACTTCTTTATGATCCAATAGATGGTACAACAAATTATATATCAAGTATTGGTGAGGCAACAGTTTCTATCGGTTTGAGTAAAGGATATGACGTAAAAGATATGATAGGAGGGGTAGTAGTAAGACTAAGAAAAAATGAGATTTTGATATCTTTCAATAGGGAAAATTATAGATACTACAAAATGGAGCTAGATGAAATTTTGCCTGGTGGCAAATTTAAAAGAGATAAGAAAGAAATTCAAAAATCAATAGCTGTGATAGATATGAATATTTTAAGATACGATTCCAATTTAAATGCATTAGAATTATTGAAAACTGTAAGAAGCCCAAGATATTTTGGGTGCGTTAGCGATTCCTTGTTATATTTGGGAGAGGGAAAAATAGATTTAGTGGTTTCTAGCGGCAGACCTTGGGATTATGCAGCAGCAATGAAATATGCGATAAATTCTGGTTGTTATGTCGCTTTTATTAATCCAAAAAATGAAAAGGAAATATTTAAGAACGATAGTATTAAGTATGTCGTATCTATTAATAAAAAACTTTTATATGATGCTCTAAATATTTTGTTAAGAGATTATGATATTCTTAGAAAAGAAGAAAATATTTTAGTTGTAACAAGTAAAGGATAGGAAAAAAAGATATATTAGCCCTGGGCGGGATTTGAACCCGCGACCCCCTCATTACCAGTGAGGTGCTCTAACCAGTCTGAGCTACCAGGGCAATATTTAAATTTTTAACGTTCAATAAAAAATTTAGCTAACTAGAGAGCCAAAAAAATCGTATTGAGATGCTATTTCTTTTTCAAATTTTTTAGATAATTTTTTATCAAAATTTTCAAATATTCCTTTTATTAAATAGAAGAAATCATATCTACAAAGATAATGATCTTTTTTAGCCAATTGATTTAATATTTCATAGATTTCTTTATTGTTAAACTCTTTATTCGAAAGCCAATCTTTAATTCCTTTAATAAATATTTTAGCTTCTCTTTTTGTTATTACTCTTTGAATTGGCCACCCACATATAGCACAAACATGGGAAGAATTGTCTTCGACTTCTTTCAATTCAAAATTTTCTTTACAATCATTACATACTACTAAACCATCTATTATTGAGAATTCGGAAGTTTCTTTACCACATAAATCACAAATTTCTATTTCGGTTAGGTCCCCGGTCATTAAAGAATTGAGAACCGGTTCCTCCCTCAGAGCCCCAAATAATTAATTTTTAAAGTTTTTCCGGAAAAACAAATTCTTTCAATGGGGCTCTTACTCATAAAAAAAACTATAAACTTATATTTAAAAACTTAATTCTTTTTTTCAATATATTTTTTCTGGTGTAGGTATAAAAATTTATAAATTAGATTTATTAAATTATTAAATATGTATTCTAGGACTTATTTTGGTCCCTATTCTACAGCATCTAATAAAAAAATATATTATGTCGGAAATAAGATTTTCAAGCCCATAGAGAATATTAAAAAGTTAAAAATTTTAGAGAGAAAAACTAAGGATCTTTTTTCTCCTTTTGGGAAAAAATATTTTTCCTCAATTCAAAGTATAGGTAACACTATCTTTATTTCTGCAGTCGAGTATTTCAGAAGTTTAGGAGCAGAATTCGTCATGCTACCGATTGTTACTAAGATGATCTCTTCTCCTGGTGCTGCTTTAAAAGAAATACTTATTGGAGAAAAGAGTAAGATATCTTCTATAGAAACGATACCCATGACTTTAGATTGGTTTGGTTTTAAGAATAAAGTATTTCTCTCCGAGTCTAGTCAGCTTTATCTAGAGTTAACTTTAGTTCTTAATAAAAGATTGAAGCATGTATTTTCAATTTATAATTCATTTAGAAAGGAATGTGCAGATCAAACTCATCTGTGCGAATTTCATCATATTGAGTATGAAGGAAAAGTTACCCAAAAAGAAAATCAAAAAATTATAAGAGATTTGATATTGTATATAATTAAAAAACTTTTAGAAAAAAATGATAGAGAACTTGCACAATTCTTAAATAAGGATGATATTAGAAAATTAGAAACGCTTAGCAAGCAAGATTTTATTGAAATTACTCTAGCTAATTTGTTAGAAAGATTGTATGAAGACACAAAAGATAAAAGTTATCTAGAGTTTTCTTCACTTAATTTTGGATGGTGGGAAGAAGTTAGAATAACAGAGCTAGAAGGTAAGATGGTTTTTGTTAAAGAATTTCCAATAGATGAAGTTCCATTTTATCAAGCGGTAAAAGAACCTTCCGGCGAAGAAAATTATGTAGAAATAAAAATCAAGAATAAAACAATAAAAGCTAAGGTAGTTAAAGGAAAAATAGTTGCTAATAATGCTGATTTAATTGCTACTGGCTATAGAGAGATTGTAGGAAGCGGTCATAGAGTTAGGAGCCAAGGAGAATGCATATGGCAACTTGAAAACTTGCTTAGAAAAAATATGAAATTACCTGAAAAACAAATTAAAATGATTATGGAATGGTATGCGCCGTATATTTTTGCTAGAGAAGAAGACACATATAAAGAAACTTCAGGATTTGGTCTAGGTGTAGAAAGATTTATGCAATGGATACTTAAAACACCAACTATTGTCGACGTTACTTTGTACCCAAGATTACATTTTTCTATTAGTCCATAAAAATACTTCTTATCTTTTCAGCGATTTTTTCTAAATCTTCATCTTTAGCTCTAGGTCCATGTAAAGTAGTTATATATCCACTATACCAATTATTTACAATTTTATAATCAATTTCTGGAGGAGCTAAACATCTTTTTATTTCAAAAACTGGATAAAGCTTTACATGGATATGATTTATTTCCATTCCTTCTACAACCAAAAAAGTTCTTATTGAACCTAATGCTTTATCAATAGCTTTTCCAACCTTTTTAGCTGTTAAAAAAAGTTTTGTATATACATCATCTGGTAAATCAAATTGATAACTACCATAGTGGTTTTTTGTTATTACTAAGGTTTGTCCTTTAACTATAGGATAGATATCAAGAAAAGCTAAGTGATCATCATCTTCATAAACTTTATGGCATGGTAATTCTCCTCTAACAATTTTACAAAAGATACATTCATTATCACTCATTTATGAATTTTAATTTTAAGTATTGATAAATTTTTAACTAGATAAAAGTAGGTTTTTCCATTTCTTCTCCTTTATTCAACAATTTTATATACTTTATCTCCTTCTCTAACTCTTTCAACAACTTTTAAGCCAATCGATTGTCCTTTAATTCCCTCATTTACATCTTTATGTTCTATTTGCATAGATTCAACTATTTGAGAAAAATTTGTTGTTCTTCCTTCAATACTAATTTTATCTCCTTTTTTTAATGTATTTTCTAGTTCAATTACAGCTACACTTATTTTTGGATAAAAATGTGTAACTTTTCCAACGTACACCT
>JAWAJM010000012.1:0-9725 GCA_038996625.1 Candidatus Aenigmatarchaeota archaeon | reverse complement strand
AATCAAACAAACTGAAAAAACGATATGCTCTATTAAGACTTAACAAAGAAACTAAACTTCTATAGGCTTCATTTGAATTATAAAGGAGATTCAGATTTATTGTTATAACTACTTTTTGATTCATCAATATTAATGATGTACCAATAAAGGCGCCGATAAAAGCAACAGCAAATAATACGATCCCGAAAGAGATAGCTTTCATAATTACCACTTAATCACGCCAACTATAATTCTGCCTATATGCAGAGAACCATCTTCATAAACTATATTTATTGGCAATCCTTGTTTTGCTGTTATTACATTTGAAACATAGGAATCTTTTAAATCTATTAATGCCTCCTTACCACATTTTTCCCATTCTGCTGCCGAATAAAGGTTCGCTATAAAACCGGCTAGGCAGCCGATGCCAGCTCCAACAGCAGCTCCTATTGGTCCACCAACGAAAGAACCTACTGCCGCTCCCGTAGCTAAAAATCCTAAGCAAGTCGATGTTGGTCTGAGCCAATTTCCATCAAAAGATTGATACATACAACTTAAAAATTTAAATGATGGGTTATCCATTACCCAATCGTCAAGAGAATTGACAGGCAGTAGCTCCCCGACCCACACAGTACAGTTGTTCTCATCACAATAAGATAAGTCTACTACATATATTATTGTTAAAAGTTGATTGTATCCCAAATCGAACTCTTTCCTACTAAGTTTACCTTTAGTAAAATTGGGATTTAATATCACATTTTTGAATTCTTCTATATCCTTTAACCCGGAATCTGACCTATATAGAAGTTCATCGAGCTTTTTGGCATCCAGAATACCTCTGTATATTACTCCATTATCTTCATAAGCTAATTTCTCATGCGAAATTATTCCATTTGCTAAGTTAATTGAAATTCTTTCTCTGTTTTCTACTTTTAAGTTTGTTATTATTACTACTCGTGAATAAAAAAATAAGTATAAAATAAAAATAATTAATACTACTAAAATAAGGTTTTCAAATATAACTGACAAAGTTATATCGCACTTCAATATTCCTCACCTTTAGAAGCATCAATAGAATACGTGCTATTACCGGCAATTCTTTTTTTTGTTATTAAAAACTTGTTGACATCATAATACTCAAAATTATTTAAATTTACTGTATAAAATCTCTCTACCCATATATTTTTCATAAAAGGAAAATTGTAATTAGGGTAAACTATTAGCCTTCTATTTAAACTGAATACATTATAAGTTATGCGATTCGTAGGATAATATGTTATCTCAATGTAGGTTGGGGCTGAGGAAGAAACAGAAATCAAAGAAGAAAGCTGGTCTGCAACAACCTCGGCTGAAGCCAAAGACAGAAAACTCGCAATAGACTGATAAAAAGATGGGAAAATAGAACTTATGATGACTGCTGTTATTAAGCTTATAATAAAGATTGATAAAAACCATTTTATAAAAATTTGCGACTTCATTTCTAATTTTAACTCATCTGCATTTAAAACCAAATCTAATACAATCCTCTTTTGTAGGTTTATTGGTACCAGTATATTCTTCACATCCAGTTAAATCAAATCCTACGGAGTGGTCACAAACTATCAAGGAACAATAATTAGATAATCTTGACCTGCAGACAGCCTCTTTATTGAATATTAAAAGATTTGGAAAAATACCCGTTGCTATAACTATAAAACCTAATACTCCTAGAAATACCAAAACAAAATAAAATACTAGGTCCCATGCAATTGATATCATATAATAAAGTTTTTTAAAATTAATATAAAACAGTTTTATACCAGTCTTTTATATTCCATACTGAAGTTGGAATAACCAATTTCTTTGTTTACAAATTGTAAAATTATTTTACCTTTATTTGTACAGAGCTCTTTCTTTTCTGAAACTCTAAGTGTGAATTCTTCTTTAATCAAGCCTATAGCGTTTGGATCACCACAACCATTCCTTAGATAATATGCTATGTACTGAAGTCTTGCTTTATCTCCTTCTGTAGAAATAAATCTTATAAAATAATTATAACTTCTCAAATCACTTCCATCATACTCATCTTCTATCATTACTCTGAAATAAAAAGGTGGTGCGACTCCTCCAGGACAAAATAATAGGTCAAACATATTCTCCTCAAAGGCCCGATTTACCATGAAATATACAGGCTTGGAAGATGTTAAGACAAAATAACTTGGAACTCCTGATATAAGAGTTCTAATCGCATCATAAGGTGAACAAATTCCAAGATCAGGTATATAATATAATGCATACCCAATATATGTAGAAACATAATAATTGCCTAAAAGGATTGTCCTACTATTTTCAGTTTTGCTGACTACAAAATTTTCTGGCATAATAATTGAATTTAGATATAACTCGTAGCTTTCTTCTCTTTCTGGATCAAAAAGCAAACCGCTCCATAAAAATGATGAAAGATAACCACTAACAGTGCTATAATATCTTTTATCCTCCTTAAAAACGTTTAAAGATTTTAATTTTTCACTTTCATCATCTATTACCTTCTTTATTTTATCAAAATTTACATTGCTGTCTTTTGAACTCTTAACAGATACATTAATAGGTATCAAAACTGTTCTGCACGGATCTAGTTCAAAAAGACTCGGCAGCACACAAACTTCTGTATAAAGATTTTTACTCTTCAACCAAGGTTCACATCTTTCTACAAAAAAATTAGACTCATATTTGGTTAATGGACACCCATTCTTACTCCTGTCGTATTTTGAATTACATATTAGGTTAGAGCATACAATCGCGAGTTCTATGTCATTTAGTTCTACTTTGGTTTCTACTCCGCTATATTTAAGTAATTCTTTCCATATTCTACCAGCACTATGAAAAATTATTGGCACTACAATTATAATAACTACTATTCCTATTAAAAACGCAACTATCGTACTCACAACTATAAGTTTCATAAAATTATTTTAAAAAATAAAATAAAAGATCAACATCTCCACCAGCAATCAAACGCACCAACTATAGGAATAATCTTACATATTGCGCAACCCAGCTGCTTAATAAAACCTTTTATGCCTTCAACGACCTCGTTTAAGACTTTGGGAAAAATTATTAATATTAACATTAGTGCTAAAAGAAGTATTACACCAAAAACTACAACAGGAATCGCTATATCAGCCATCTTAACCTCCTAAAGCCAATTTACTCAAAAGGCGACTAACTATAATATAATATAAAATTATAACTAAAAAAAGCACTAATAATAAAATAACTAGCAGCATTGCTCTTGGTGTCATTTCTCCTCTCATGACATATTCACCAATGCTGAAGAAAGAATAAAATTAGTTATTCCATAAATAGAAATTGAAATACCGCTGTATATCAATAAACTAATTAATAGCATTTTGATAATTCCTCTAGACTTCCTGATTTCATCATCACCATAGGTAACTTCCCCCAAAAACCAACTTAACATCCAAACTACTTCAATAATGTATATACCTATAGCTAATTGAAAATATTCTAAAGGAATTTGTTTGTTTAAATTTAAAATCCACTCTATTGACCTCATTATTTCCAATCTTTGTGTGCCTTCAAATTCTCTTAAGCTTTTTTCTATTTGAGGTTGAAGATTGACAAAAATAAAAATTAACATTGAAATTAATCCTACTATTATTCCTCCTGCTAAAGGAGCAAAAATATACGATGTAATCTTCATTTCTGATGTGATTTCCGATAATACTTCATCGGTGAACTTGTTGACGTCTTTTGCTGTATCCAAATAAGAGGATATAGATTTTAGTGCCTCTGAAGCAAAATACACACCCTTTTCTGAAACATCTACTAATGCTTTCATACAAGACGAGAGTATTTTAGAGGGATACTTATAAATAATTCCATATTGTTCATTAAATAAAATGTCCCTTAAACTAGTACCTCTTACTCTCAAATTTTCATAAACTTCTCCAAGAAAGCTAGTTATTTCTAAAGACTTGATAGAGGTATAAACACTCTCAAAAACTTTCTCTATAGGTTGCCCGCTCTTTGCTACTATACCTATCTGATACAAAAGTGTAGGCAACTCTTCTTCATACTTAAATATCTTTTCCGATATGGTCACCATTTTTAGTTGAAGGAAGTAGTAATATAGAATTATCCCAATTCCAATAAGATTTGTGATAATCAAGGAAATTAAAAATTTACTCGTCAAACCTTCAATATTGACAAGTTGTGTAAATAAAAAACCAACAGTCAATAAAACTATCAATGGAATTGTTATTAGAAGTATCTTTTTTCTTTTTTTATACTCTTTAGTAAGATTTATTGCAATTTGATGATAAGAATAAGGCCTAGAATAAAAGTTTTGTAAAAGAAACATATAGATAATTGACGGTAAGACGACCAAATATATAGTAAAAATTGTCGCCTGTCTTAAAACTTCAGGCAAAAATATTACTCCTACTGGCAAAAATATCATCACTAAGAGCGGTAACAAAATGCCGAAGGCATTAATAATATTTAAAGGGGTCTTCATTTTCAAAGCATACTCTTTCATTCTTCTCCTAGTCCCATTCATTACAACATTTATTGCCTCTTCTATGTTTCTTTCTAATTCTTCTTTACTCGTCTCTACAGTTTCTATCAAAATAGAAATAGCGTCATTAAATTCTTGGCTCTCTATTTTCCATTTTTCTCCAATCTTTTTTAACTCTTCTTTTATAGAGTATGAGGCACCTACTTTTAAATTAGAAAGAGCTCTCTTAAGGTCTTTACCTATAGGCCCGCTCAAATTTGAAGCTGCAAACTCCAACGCCTTTTCTAAATTTTGATATATTCTCATAGATATGCTCATGTAAATTATAGAAAGTACCATTTCTGATGATGCCTTAGCCCTCGCATACTTAATAAAAAATGAGCTATAGCTAAACAAAAAATAGAACAAAACTAAAGATAGAATAGTTAAGCTTAATATTAAATCTATGGTTAGAATATTAAGAAAAATGTAAAATGTTAATGCAACTACAAAAACTAAAATAGGTAAAACTATCGATGTAGAAAATATCTGAAACGGCTCTAATTTAAAATTTAAAAATTCTATTTCTTTTTTGTATCTCTCCTCCAAAGATTTTGGAATAGGAAACTTAATTCTACCGAAGATTTTACACAATGTCTCAAATAAGCTCTTTTCTTCATCTATCAAGTTTTCAACCTTTTTTCAAACCAATTTTTCCACATACTATATATTTTATCTGACACTAATTCTCCATAATCATTCAAAACTTTTTCGCAAATAAAATGAAAAGCTTCATTAGCCTCAATAACATATTCCGCTTCAAGAATTTCTGGTCTATTTAATTTTTCAGCATACTCTACTATTGTTTGTTTAATCTTGCCCCTTAACAAAATATTTTCCCAAATCTTATCCCAGGCTCCTTGCCATTCTTTGACTTTTTTACCGATACTATTCAATATTTCTGACTCTCCATCTACGAGAATATCTGTCGGCTTTAGAGTATCTTCCTTAGCAGAATATGTCAGTAATGGCACAAAGGCACCTTCACTATATGGGTCTTCTTTCCATTTTTTTCTTACCTCAACAACCTCTACAACTCTTCTAAATCTTTTCAGCCCGTCTGGAGATTTTAGAATATTCGAGATAACAATAATATCCAAAGCTTTAAAGCTTGTTGGCACAACACCCAAATCATTTACAACTCTATCATAAACTCCATATGCCGTTTCGCCATGAATAGTTCCAGCAACCAAGTTAGCTAATGCTCCTATCCTCATAGCTTCAAATAGAACAGCTGACTCTTTACTTCTAACTTCACCTACAATAAGAGCGGAATCTCCGAGCCTTAAGGCTGTCCTTAATGCCTCTTCTGGAGGAAGTTCCGTTTGCACATGAGTGATAAGACTTCTAGACTTTAAGTGTTGAATATTGTATCCAAGCCTTCTATAAATTTCGACTGGAAGTTCTGGTGTATCTTCTAGGATAACTATTCTGTATTTTCTTGGTAATTCTAAAATCATAGATGAAAGAAGGCTAGTTTTACCTGAACCTCTACCACCAGCAACGAGAACTGTTCTACCCCCATCAATTATAAAACTCATTAGGCCAGCAAAAATTGGATTGAAATATTTAACTTTCATGAAAAGTGGGAAAGTCCATGGAGATTCTCTATGTCTTCTAAAAGCGAAAGCCAAACCCTCTTGAGATAGGCTTCTAGTAATTGCCGCAACTCTAGCTCTTCCAAAAGGTAAAGTTAATTCTGTGTCTAAGACTGGGTTTGCTTCATCCAAAGGCCTTCCAGAGTATAATCTGAATTTCGTTGCCCATGATTCTGCCTCTTCTGGAGTTAAATATATATTAGTGATACACTCACCATAATCGTTATGATTTATAAATATTGGCGAGCTCCCTATTGGAGAATTAACATATATGTCTTGGACTAGTTCATCTTGAAGTAAAACTTCCAAAATTCCAAAACCCAAAGTATTCCTCACTAAAACCTCTGCCAATTCTTTTATTTCTTTTTTTGAAAGCATCATATTACTCCTACTTATTAATTCTAATATCAACGCTTCTGCTTTTTCAGAATAAAATCTTCTCAAAACTTCAAAATTTTTTATTTCTGTCTCAAATCCTCCTATTTTTCCTTTAGCTTCTTCTAAAATTTTTATTTTATCATATGAAAACATATACTCCTTTGGAATAACACTATAAAGCACGTCTATCTTATCCTTTACTCTATAAATGTTAATTTCACTCCCATCCTTTAGATAATATCTCTCCAATAAAACGCTTTCTTCTGGTGGGAAAATCATAACTCTACTTAAAATAAAAGGAGGTTTAAATATAGGATGAAATATCTTTCTGTATAACTCTCTAGAGCCTGGAAAATAGTCACTAAAATTCTTCTTGAACAAACTAAATATTTTGGAATTCTCTATTTTTTCCTTTACTAGTACTAAAAAATCTCTTTTATAATTTTCCTCTTTAACTATTTTTATTAAAAATAAAACTCTCAAGTAGCACAGAATTGGATCTTGTAGTAAAAGTTTCAATATTTTTTTAGTCTCTTCATAGTATTCTGGATAAAAGTCTAATCTACTTGCACCCACCATATCTATCAAGTACCTATATATTTCTGCGATTTCTTTAATAAGTCTTACCTCTGAGGGTAGGTATACTATCTCTATCGCTTCTCTTATTACTATATTATTTATATAAGGATACCTGTAAATAGTTAAAATTAGAAATTCCATAACCTTTTCTGAATCTTCTAGGGTATTTGCTCCAGGTGTCTTAGTAGCATCTACTATTAAAGTATCTCCTTTTATCTCATATCTAAATTCCATATTTATTGTTAGAAGTATATGAAAAAATATATGATAGAAAAGCAAAACATCCAAGACGCGTCATCGGAAATCATTTCCGAACTTAATAGAAGAATAAGGATTCTCGAGACTAAATTTGATAAAAATTGGGAAAAAATTAGCTTTCTAGAAAAAGAGGTATTAAACCTGAAAAACGATTTAAAAGTGTATACCAATTTCAACCAAGCTAAATTTCAAGAAATCATTTCTAAAATTGAATTACTAGAAAAGGAAATAGAAAAAATAAAAACTTCTCTACAAGAATATGCTAAAAAAATTGAGTTAGAAAAACTAAAAACTATAATGGAGCTTTTTAATCCTTTAAAATCCAACTTTGTAACTAGAGAAGAATTGGAAGAAATGCTCAATGAATTTAAAATTAAAAAAGAATAAATAATATGCCATTGTCTTTCATTAAATCGAAACCAAAAACTCCTCCGGTTGAAAGAGTAAGAGAACTGAACTCTAAAGGATTTTCTGAAATTGAAATTATAGATATACTTAAAAAAGAAGGATATTCACCTGCTGATATAGACATAGCATTTTCTCAATTATTAAAAGAAAGTATAGAAAAAGAACAAAAAAGTAGTGAACATAAAGCAGATACTCAAACTACAAACAAAAATCCATCAGAAAATACACAACAAACTACTGAAATTCAATCTACTTATTCTTTAATAATGGAAGATTACATTAACTACATGGATTATTTAATACAAAATAGAATAGCTGAAGTGCTTAATCAAATAAGAACTATAGAAAATAGATATATTGACATAGAAAAAAAAATTGAGGAAGTAGTAAGTCAAGTAAGAGAGGGAAATACAAGGAGTTTACAAATTAACAGGGAAATCTTTGAAAATATATCACGAATTGAAAACAAAATTAAGGATATATCTTTGAAAATTGAGAGTATCCAAGAAATATTAAAAGAAATACTTCCTTTGCTAATAGATTCAGTTAGAAGTATAGTAAGTCTAACCAAGAGGCAAAGCAATATTTAAATTCTACTCATAAATTAATTTATGATTGATTATAGTAGTTTATTAGCTGAAAGGCTTTTATCAATGGGATTTTTTAACTTTCTAATTTTTATAATAGCATTTACCGCACTTTATGCTATTTTAAAAAATAAAAAAATAGTCAGCGGTAATCCGATAATAAATGGTTTGTTGGCCTTTTCTTTTGCTTTTTTCGTTTTTATATATCCAATAATTTCCGGAATAAATATAGTTGTGCCTTTTTCCGCATTCATAACACAAGCGACGATAATTGGAACTGTATTTTTTTTAGGAATATTGTTGGCCAGCGTTTTTTATCCAAATATCCTTGAGTTTCTTCAAAAAACCTTCACAAGTAGAAATATTCTTTTTGGAATGATTGCTCTAAGTTTAGCTTTATTTGTAACAAGCGGACTTATCACAATAATCTACACTTCTCCAAGTATCGGCAATGAAAAAACTACCATTTCAGCTAAAAATAGAGGACCTGATGAGCTCTCAATATTGATTGCAGGTTTAATTATTGTTTTTGTTATACTATTAATAGCTAGTCATATCTCAAAAGGTGAATGATGTGGTAACACCTTTAGAAAATGTAATAATAAGATTGAATCAGCTTGGTTTTTTTGCGTTTTTGCCTTTTCTTTTAACAGCAGCAATGATATATGGACTTTTAAGGAGATCCAGAATATTCGGAGATCCAGAAAAAAATACGGCAATCAACGCTACAATCGCAATTGTTTCTGCTTTCATGGTGTGGGCTTATCCTATATTAAGCGGAACTAGCGTAGAGGATTACCAAAGAGTGTACTCTGAGTTTTTCTATAGGGGAACTATGGCTTCTTTATTTCTTATTTTTGGTATCGTCTTAGTAGCAGTTTTTTCTGAAAGCCTTGGATTCAAATTAGAGCTTTCTAAACATAACAAATTGATAAGTGGAATCATTATAGGAATTTTTGTCTTTCTTGGCTTGGTGTTATCCTCCATATTTTTTGGAGAATTTCAAATAAACTTATTTAGTGAGGAAAATCGAGACTTTTTATATTCAATAATATTTTTAATATTTTTCATAGCCATAATAATTATAGTTGTTATATTCACTAGTAAAGAAGAAAAGAAATCTTAAACTTTAAAATTTTCTAAATATTCTTTTTCGGAAAAGTGCAATTTTCCAAGAACAATTATAACTGCTGGCAAATCTATATTAAAATCTAAAAACTTTTTCACTTTTCCGTAAAATATCCTACTATTTTTTGTTCCTAAACGAGAAGCAACTACTATTTCTTCTTCTTCACTCAATGCATTTATATCTATTAAAAATTTCAAAGCTTCATTTACACTTAATAATTTATTTTTTTCTAAATCTATATCTAGAAGACA